>JAYENH010000024.1:0-6122 GCA_034721995.1 Bacteroidota bacterium | reverse complement strand
TTTATAATGCTGTCTGTAAAATAGGCGGCATTTTTTGTTTATTTTCACTAAAAGAAACAGGAATAACAAAGCAAGAATTTGTAGCCAAAATGGATAGTTTGAAATGAAATATGCACGAAAAACTATAATTCGAAAGGGAGTATTTTCTGAAGAAGAAAATGACTTTGAATAAATATATCGTTACCCATTTCTTTTGAAAAGAATGTATTACCTTTGATAAGTTATTTACAAAATTATAGTAATAATGGAAAATTTAAGCTTTGCTGAACAAAAAATTTCGTTGGCACAAACCATTCTTTCTTTGACAGATAAAAATTCCTTTACTCAAATACAATCATATATCAATAGTCTATATAAAGGCAAAAGAAAATCAATAAAAAAACAGGAAGATGATTTTGATGCTAAAACCTTGACGTTTGATGAATGGAACAAGCAATTTGAAGATGAATATGATTTAGATGATTACATTCCAGAATATGGAATGAGCTTGCATGATTTTAGGTTGAGAATTTACAAATCGGAAAAAGAAACAGGAATAACAAAGCAAGAATTTGTAGCCAAAATGGATAGTTTGAAATGAAATATGCACGAAAAACTATTATTCAACCTGAAGTATTTTTTGAAGCAGAAAAAATATTTGAATATATTAAATCTAATTCTCCTATAAATGCAGATAAATTTAAAAAGGAATTACTAATTCAAATTGAAAAAACAGAAGCACATCCAACAGCCAATCCACCTGAGATTTTTTTAAATAGAACACGGATATTGTACAGATATACAATTGTTATGAAAAGTTGGAAATTAATATTTAAAATTACCAACAAATTACTTGTATTTTTGAGCATTGTTCATACGAGCCAACATCCCCATGCAATTCAAAAACTACGAACTAACAAATATGATTAGCGAAGATTTCAATACTTAAACCATAATAAAGGAATATCTTTGCCTCGTTGATGAGATTATCAATTGTAATAGTAAACTATAATGTAAAGCATTTTATCGAACAATGCTTACACTCGGTGGGGAAGGCAATTGCCCGGACCGGGGCAGAGGTGTTTGTGGTTGACAACAGCTCGGTAGATGGTTCGTGTGCAATGATAAAGCAGAAATTCCCGCATGTAAAACTCATCGAGAATAAAAACAATGTCGGTTTTGCCAAAGCCAACAATCAGGCAATAAAATTAGCATGCGGCGAATATATCCTTCTTTTAAACCCCGATACAATTGTTGAAGAAGATAGTTTTGAAAAACTTCTTGCTTTTGCCGACGAAAATCCCGATGCCGGGGGATTTGGCGTAAAGATGATCGATGGAAAAGGAAATTTCCTTCCCGAATCGAAACGTGCTTTTCCATCGCCAATGGTGTCGTTTTATAAAAGTTTTGGCTTGTCCAGGTTATTCCCACATTCAAAGCGGTTTGCCCGTTACCATCTTGGCCATCTCGACAAAAACAAAAATCACGAAATTGAAGTGCTGGCCGGGGCTTTTATGCTTTTGCGAAAATCGGTAATTGATAAAACCGGGATGTTGGACGAAAGTTTTTTCATGTACGGCGAAGATATCGACCTGTCGTACCGCATTACCCTGGCCGGATATAAAAATATGTATTTTGCCGATACCACCATAATTCATTACAAAGGCGAAAGCACAAAAAAAAGCAGCATCAACTATGTTATGGTGTTTTACCAGGCCATGATTATTTTTGCCCGTAAACATTTTTCGCAAAAGAATGCACGCTTGTATATTGCGATAATCAACATGGCCATATATTTTAGGGCAACGCTGGCAATTGGAAACCGCTTTATAAAGAATTTTCTTTTGCCAATGCTCGATGCTGCATTGATTTTTGCCGGATATCTTGTACTAAAACCTGTTTGGGAAAGTTACAAATTTGGCGATAGCGGATACCCCGATGAGTTTTTGATGTTTGCTGTGCCCGCCTATATCATTGTTTGGCTAACATCGGTTTATTTTTCGGGAGGCTACGAACGCCCAATCAAACTACAAAAAATTGCAAAAGGCTTAATTTTCGGCACAATGACCATACTTGTTATGTACAGCTTGCTTAACGAGGAGTATAGGTTTTCGCGTGCATTGATCCTATTGGGCTTTGGCTGGTCATTCTTATCTATTCAGGCATTAAGGTTGGCATTGCATTTTTCGGGAAAGCGCAATTTGAAAATCAACTTCGGCCAAAAAAAGCGTATCGTAATTGCTGCCGGCAAAGAAGAAGCTACCAGGATTTTTAAACTCATAAACCAAATAGAACCTACGGCCAACCTGATAGGTGTGGTTGCGCCGGGCAAAAAAGACGATGAAAACTATTATCTGGGGAATGTTGTTCAGCTCAGGGAAATTGTTCAGATCAACCAAATTGATGAAGTGATTTTTTCGGCTCTCGACATTAGTGCACAACAAATTATCCAGAACATGTATTTGCTTTCCGATGTCAATGTCGATTATAAAATAGCACCGCCCGAAAGCATGTCGGTAATAGGGAGCAACTCGATCGAAACTGCCGGCGACCTTTATGTGTTAGATAATAATTCCATCAGCAAAAAACTTAATATTCGTAAAAAACGCTTGTTGGACATTCTTATTAGCCTAAGCATCCTTGCTTTAAGTCCTGCATTGATTTGGTTTCAGGAAAATCGTGGCAGATTGTTTTCGAATATTTTTAAAGTAATATTTGGAATTAGCAGCTGGGTAGGCTACTATACCGGCAACGATATATCAAGCGATAATTTGCCCAAACTAAAACCGGCTGTACTGTCACCTGCCGATGCCCATAAAAAAAGGAAGTTACAGAACCGGCAAATCGAAAAACTAAATATGATATACTGCAAAGACTACACGCTTCTCACCGATTTGTCGATTATTTATTATGGCTGGAAGCAGCTTGGGCGGTAGATGTTGTTTTAAACTTTGATTATTTATGATTAACTTGATTCTGAATTACTTGATTCAATGTGAATTAAATAATCTCTTTTTCGTATTAATTATGTAATCAGCAAATTAAGTAGGTTAAGGGATTACGGAGTTTAAGGAAATTGGTAAACTGTAAAATTAAAACATAATATCCTTTTCCCGACACTCTGCACTTTTGGCATCTTCGTTTGCCTCCTTCAATCTAATTCCCTAATCTCTTTATCCGCTTTGTCAACTTCGAGGCAAAAACAAAATTATTTAATTCCTCATTGTCAGTACTGAAAATGTCGTTGTTGGTGCCTTCCCAATATTTTTCGCCTTTAAAAATAAAAACTACTTTGTCGCCAATTTCCATTACCGAATTCATATCGTGCGTATTGACAATAGTTGTTGTGTTGAATTTTTCGGTAATTTCTTTTATTAGGTTGTCGATTAGGATAGCAGTTTTTGGGTCGAGGCCGGAGTTTGGCTCATCGCAGAGCAAATATTTCGGGTTTAATGCAATTGCCCTGGCAATGGCTACCCTTTTTCGCATTCCGCCACTAAGCTCGGCAGGATATTTATTATTGGCATTTTCTATATTTACTTGTTTCAGGCACAAATTAACACGTTCTATTTTTTCCTCGAAGCTTTGCCTGGTAAACATATCAAGTGGATACATAACGTTTTCCTCAACACTGGCCGAATCGAACAATGCTCCACCCTGAAACACCATTCCTATTTCTTTTCTGATTTTTTTTCGTGCCTTGAAATTCATTGTCGAAAAATCCCTGTTGTCATAAAGTATTTCTCCTTTGTCGATTTCGAGCAGGCCCACTATCGATTTTATCAGAACAGTTTTTCCCGATCCGCTTTGGCCGATTATCAGGTTTGTTTTGCCCTTTTCAAAAACTACCGAAATATCTTTCAGTATATCAACTCCATCAAATGATTTACAAACATTGCGTACTTCTATCATGCCAATAATAATTGAGTTAATATCAGGTTAAACATCAGGATTAAAACACTACTGTAAACAACTGCCTGTGTGCTCGAACGACCAACTTCGAGAGCTCCTCCGTCGGTATAATAACCCATATAGGACGAAACCGAAGTAATGATAAAAGCAAAAACCACTGTTTTAATAAGGCTGTAAGTAATGTAAAAAGGGTTGAAATAAAAGCGCAAACCAACAATATAGGCATCGGTGGTCAGCACATCGGTTAAAACACAACCTCCGAGCCAGCCTCCCCATATACCAACAAAAATGCTCATTATTACAAGAAAAGGATTGATAAATACAGCGGCTATAATTTTAGGCAGGATTAGATGATTTGCCGAATTTACCCCCATAATTTCGAGGGCATCAATTTGCTCGGTTACGCGCATAGTGCCAATTTCAGAAGCTATGTTGCTACCTACTTTTCCGGCCAGTATAAGGCTTACAATGGTACACGAAAACTCCAAAATCATCGAATCGCGTGTGCCATAGCCAATCAGGTAGAGTGGGATAAAAGGGTTTTCAAGGTTTATTCCTGTTTGAATAGTAAGTACTGCTCCCATAAAGATGGAAATAATAAATACAATGCCAACCGAATTGAGGCCTAAATTCTCTATTTCACTTAGGACACGTTGAAAGAAAATGCGGCCTTTTTCCGGCTTGGCAAAGACTTTAAACATTAATCCTGAATATCTGCCGAGATGATAAATTATTTTCATTTATTTTTTCCAGTTCGATACAAAGCAAAATTAGTAATTCCTTTTGTACTTATCCATATTTACCTGTTTATTTTTATTATGAATTATTTTTGCCAAACTAATTTCTTTTTTATAATTTAGAAACCTGACATTTTAAAGTTTTAATCATGGATAAAAACAATTTTTGTGTGATTATGGCTGGGGGCATCGGAAGCCGCTTTTGGCCATTAAGTAAGACTAGTAAGCCTAAGCAATTTCTTGATATACTGGGAACAGGAAAAACACTTCTTCGACAAACCTTTGATAGGTTTACAACAATATGTCCTGTAAGTAATGTTTATATTGTTACCAGCGAAGAATATTTTATTCTGGTGAAAGAACAACTTCCCGAGTTATCCGGCGAGCAAATCCTTTTGGAACCCCAGCGTAGAAATACCGCACCATGTATTGCTTATGCCAATTATAAAATTCTTCAAAAAAATAAGGCAGCTAATATTGTGGTTGCCCCATCGGATCACCTTATTATGCATGAAGAGGAATTTATAAGGATAATTGAGAAAGGCTTGAAATTTACTTCAGAAAACGATGCGCTTCTTACGCTTGGAATTAAACCTTCCCGACCCGAAACCGGTTATGGTTACATTCAGAAAAAAGATGAGGATACTAAATACGACGGAATTAGCAAAGTGAAAACCTTTACCGAAAAACCAGATATTGAAATGGCAAAGGTCTTCTTTAAGAGTGGCGAATTCTTTTGGAATTCGGGGATATTTATTTGGTCGCTTAATTCTATAATGAAAAACTTCAAGAAACATCTTCCTGATGTAAATGAGCTTTTTGATAAGGGATCCTTAATTTATGGTTCTAAAGAAGAAAGAAAATTTATCCACACTACATATTCTAATTGCCGCAATATTTCAATTGATTATGGTGTAATGGAGAAAGCGAACAATGTTTTTGTGCTTACTGCTGATTTTGGATGGTCGGATTTGGGCACATGGGGATCCCTTTACGAACACTCCGACAAAGATGAAAACAATAATGCTATGATTGGGAAAAATATACTTAGTTACGAATCCGAGAATTGTATTGTAAATGTTTCGGGCGATAAACTAGTAGTAATTCAGGGTCTTAAGGATTACATCGTTGTTGAATCGGATAATAATATTCTGATTATCCGTAAGCAAGACGAGCAAAAGATTAAAGATATTGTTGCTGATTTAAAAGATGTAAATGGAGGGGGTTATTTGTAGTTCACAGTAGGCAGTCTTCAGTGGGCAAACAGCAAAATAATAATAAGCTGAGACTGATGACCGGATTACCAGCATAAAAAAAAGCGGCCTTATTGCCGCTTTTTTTTATGTTTTAATTTTATTTCTAATATTCCCAAATATCTTGTTCGAGATTAAAAACCCAGTTTTTTATTCTTTCTGATTCTAATAATGTATTTCTGCCAAGCGAATATTCATTTATGTTTCTGTTATCATAGATGTTTGATTCCTGAACAATGTA
>JAYENH010000023.1:0-6127 GCA_034721995.1 Bacteroidota bacterium | reverse complement strand
AGAAAGTTTATTACAAACGTAAAGCACAATAAGATTTTCGAGATTGCCAATATCCGTTTGCTTCAGAATTTGGCTTATGCGATTTTCGCTTTATGGATTTTTACAATTATTTATATGCGAATTATGTTTTATTCCATAGCCTCGAATGTTGAATTCGAGCATATCGAGATTTTGGAAGAATTCCCTAATTTTGCAGGTATCCCAATGCTGGCTTTGTTTATTTGGGTATTGTCGCATGTGTTTATTACCGGCGTAAAATTGCAGGAAGAACAAAATTTAACTGTCTGATTATGGCTGTAATTGTAAATCTCGATGTTATGCTTGCCAAACGCAAGATGAGCCTGACGGAGCTGTCGGAGAGGGTTGGTATTACCATGGCCAATTTGTCGATCCTGAAAAAGGGAAAAGCACGCGCCATTCGATTTACCACCCTCGATGCTATTTGCAAAGTGCTTGATTGCCAACCGGGCGATATTTTGGAGTTCGAGAATAAATAGCTTCGCGTCATTAATTGTCAGTACGTCGCGTTGTCATTCGCTTTGCGTCATTCAATTGTTATTTACGCTGTGTTGGTCAATAACGCAAAGCAAATTACGCCCGAAGGGCAAATGACGTGCGTAGCACTAATGACAGCGCAGCGAATTGACGCGTAGCGAAAAAAATTATTCAGTTGGGATTTCGAAATACACTTCATTTCCATTTTTATCGATAAAGAAATATCTCCTGTTACGTTTTACTTTTGCCCAGTTGCCACTATTTTCGCAGAAATCCCAAACCTTTTTATATTGTGTAGGAACAACTTCTTTTCCGGTATTGTCGATAAACCCCCATTTACCATTATTTTTTACTTTGGCCCATATTCCATGGTTATTACAAAAGCATTCAATCTTATCATAGATAGGTGGGACAACCCATTTGCTATTAGTATCAATCATTCCAAATTTTCCGTCTATTTTTACTTTGGCCCATCGTTCATCGTTATAGCAAAAGCCATAGTATTTATCGTAGCCCCGGGAGTCTTTTTCACTTATATCCAAAAAATTTAATATGTCTTCATCTTTTACGTCAGGTTGATTTACCTGTTCCGATTTGCTGTCGATGGTATCGGGCTGATTTGAGTAAACCGTAAGTGTTGATTTCGATGGGCCTTCCGAAATATTAGTCTCTTCTATTGGCATTTTATCTTCGGAAGCATCCTTTATTGTGTCGGGATTTTCAATTGTCGAAACACTAAAACTCTCGGCATCCTGCCCCGTTGCAGGCAAATCCGGTTTTGTTTTGAAATGATTATCCCTGATTGCTTTTATCTGAACTGGGAACCTGATAGCTATCGGGTCTAAAACGGGAACTCCGAACCTGGAACTCTGAACGCTTTCAGCACAAATACTTTTTATTGCTGATATTTTTTCATAATTGCGGGCAATTGTAATTTCCGGTTGGTTTTCGCCAACGGCTACTTCTGCTTTCTTTTCAGCATTGCTAAAAATGCTAAATAGCACTACTGATGCGCTAATTATAATTCCTGAAATACTTGTCATGATGATATTATTTTTAGTTAATAATTTCTGAATTGCAGATACGTGGGGGGTAATTGCTATAATAGCCAGGCTTTTTTCAATCTGTTCGATGCTTATCGGAAGTTCCGATGTTCGTGCTATCTCAAAATATTTGTCAATAATGTTTTCCATGTCCTAAAAAAATAGAGTATATAAAACTTTAGATCGGGACCCGACACTTCCTTCGCAAATCGTTTTATCGTTGAGCAGTTCTGCCAATTTTTGCCGTCCCCGCCGCAGCCTTTGCTTGACCGACGATATTGAGCAGTTTTGCATTTCGGTAATTTCTTTAATGCTGAAACCACTAATCTCAAATAATATTAATGCCTCCTTTTGTTCGTTAGGCAATATGTTTAGAGCTTTGTAAAGTATTTCAATATCAAGTTTGATCTCAGGATTATCGTTATTGGCTATATTAAAATAACCGGGTATTTCATTATTAAAGAAAACAATCTTTTTTTTTCTGATTTCATTTTTAATGATATTCCCTGCCACACTAAACATGTAACTCAGAAAAGCTTTGTCCGATTTCAGGGCTTCGAGCTTTTCGTACACCCTGGCAATTGTTTCATTAACCAAATCATCAGCCTCCATAACACCGTAAGCCCTGGCTGCACAAAACCTGACAAATGCCTCGTGATGTGGCTTGTAAAGAGACATAAACCTGATTTGCTTTTTGTTCTTCATTAATAATTATCCAATTACAATAAGTAAGTACCCTAAAGATAATAAAAGTTACAAAAGCAGAAATTATTGTTGGAGCTTTTGCGGTTGTAGCTTACAAAAAAAATAACTAATTTGCAAGCTATTAAAATTACAGGATGATATGAGACTTAACTTAAGCATAATGCTTGTTATCATTTACACTCAGCTTAGTTGCTGCATCAATCTTTCTTTTAGATAATGTATTTCAATAAAATGATAAATAACACATGAACCAATAAAATTACAATTATGAAAAAAAGAACTTTACAATTTATCGCGATGGTAGTAATTGCCATTTTCTCAATTACAAGTGCGAATGCACAAATTATTAATAAGAGTGGCGATGTGTCCGGTGAGACCTGGACTGCTGCCACTTATTATGTTACCGCAAATATTTCAGTAAGCTATGGAGCAACATTAACAATAGCTCCCGGTGCAGTTATTAAGTTTGCGGGAGGAACGAGCTTAAAGGTAAGCGGAACTTTAGATGTAAACGGTACTTCGTCCAGTAATGTAAAGTTTACATCAATGAATGATAACAGCGAAGGGCTCATTGTTCCCGGCTCTAATGGCAGTCCTCAACCCGGCGATTGGAAAAGAATATATTTATATGGGTATTTCTCTGATGAGGGAAACGGGGAATTTGATTATTGTACTATCCGGTATGGCGGTTCGTCGTCAGCGGGTGTATATTTCTACTATTCCGATTCCAGTTCTGTTACAAACAGTATTTGCGAGTATAACTCAAATGATGGTTTAGCAACAAGTTTTAGTAATGTTGATATTTCATATTGCATTTTCAACAATAATGCAGACAATGGAATCTATACAAATCATTCCAGCACATTACAGGTAAGTAATTGCCAATTCAACAATAATGGAAATTATGCGGCATATTTTGGTAATGTAGCTATTAAGAATTATACAAACAATTCGGGCAGCGGGAATTTTTACGATGCTTTTGCTTTACATGGAACTGCAAGCGAAAATATAACTCTTGCCGAAAGCCTGAATGGATTTCCTTATGTAATTGCCGGAACTTTAACTGTGACTGACGATTATACCCTTACAATTCCCGAAGGCGAAGTAATTAAATTTGAAAGTTCGGGGGAGTTTTCTATTGAAGGAACATTAGATGTTAACGGAACCGCGGCAAACCCTGTAATATTCACTTCGTTTAAGGATGATACGTACGGTGGGGATTTGAATAATGATACGGCCACAACATCACCGTCTGCTGGTGACTGGAGACGTATTTTCTTCTATGGCTATGGAAATAGAGAAGGTGTCGGAGAAATTGACCACTGCATAATAAGGTATGGTGGTTCATATAATGCAAACATATATTTCAACGCTTCCGATTCAGCACATTTTACAAACAGTGTTTGTGAGTATAGTGCAAATATTGGTTTAAGGGCAAGTACTTGTAATGTTGATATTTCTAATTCTACTTTTGAGGATAATGCGGATGATGGAATTTATGCACATTATGCCGAATTACAGATAAACAATTGCCAAATAAATAATAATGTTGACCATGGAATTTATGCAAATTCAGGCGAGATACAGATAAATAATTGCCAAATAAATAATAATGGAAATTATGCTGCTTATTTATACAATGTTGATATTAAAACCTACACAAACAATACGGGCGGCGGGAATTTATATGATGCTTATGCCTTAAGTGGAACTGCAAGCGAAAATGTAACTCTTGCCGAGAGCCTGAATGGATTTCCTTTTGTGATTATCGGAAAAGTAACTGTAAGCGACAATAACACCCTTACAATTCCCGAAGGGGAAGTAATTAAATTGAACAGCTCCGGGGAATTTGAAATAAGGGGGACAATAGATGTAAATGGGGCAGCAGCAAACCCTGTTGTCTTTACTTCGTTTAAGGATGATACTTATGGTGGCGATTTGAACAATGACACAGCCTCAACAACGCCGGCCCCCGGAGATTGGCGAAGAATATATTTGTATGGAAATTCATATAATGATGGTATCGGCGAATTTGACTATTGCATTGTAAGGTATGGTGGTTCATCAACTGCGAATATTTATTTCAGCAGTTCCGATTCCAGCCATTTTATAAATAGCCTTTGTGAGTATAGCTTAAATCATGGTTTATATACAAATTCTTGTAATGTTGATATTTCATATAGCAGTTTTGAAAATAATGCAGACGATGGAATTTATGCAAGTGGTGGCGAATTACAGATAGATAATTGCCAATTCAACAATAATGGAAATTATACTGCTTATTTATACAATGTTGATATTAAAACCTACACAAACAATACGGGCGGTGGAAGTTTTATCGATGCATTTGGATTAAGTGGAACTGCAAACGAAAATGTAACTATTGCCGAGAGCCTAAATGGTTTTCCTTTTGTGATTATAGGAAAAGTAACTGTAAGCGACAATAACACCCTTACAGTTCCCGAAGGGGAAGTAATTAAATTTAACAGCTCAGGGGAGTTCGAAATAAGGGGGACAATAGATGTGAATGGGACAGCTGCAAACCCTGTAATATTTACTTCGTTTAAGGATGATACCTATGGTGGCGATTTGAACAATGATACTGCCACAACAATGCCGGCCCCCGGAGACTGGCGAAGAATATATTTGTATGGAAATTCATATAATGATGGTATCGGGGAATTTGACTATTGCATAATAAGATATGGTGGTTCATATAATGCAAACATATATTTCAACGGTTCCGATTCAGCACATTTTACAAACAGTGTTTGTGAGTATAGTGCAAATAGGGGTTTAAGGGCAAGTACTTGTAATGTTGATATTTCATATAGCAGTTTTGAAAATAATGCAGACGATGGAATTTATGCAAATTCAGGCGAGATACAGATAGATAATTGCCAATTCAACAATAATGGAAATTATGCTGCTTATTTAAGTGGGGTAGATATTCAGACCTATACAAATAATTCTGGCAGCGGGAATTTTTACGATGCTTATGCCTTAAGTGGAACTGCAAGCGAAAATATAACTCTTGCCGAAAGCCTGAATGGATTTCCTTATGTAATTGCCGGAACTTTGTTTGTAAACGACGATTATACTCTTACAATTCCCGAAGGCGAAGTAATTAAATTTGAAAGTTCGGGGGAGTTTTCTATTGAAGGAACATTAGATGTTAACGGAACAGCGGCAAACCCTGTTGTCTTTACTTCGTTTAAGGACGATACCTATGGTGGCGATTTGAACAATGATACAGCCTCAACAACGCCGGCCCCCGGAGACTGGAGAAGATTATATTTGTATGGAAATTCATATAATGATGGTATCGGCGAATTTGACTATTGCATTGTAAGGTATGGTGGTTCATATAATGCAAACATATATTTCAACGGCTCCGATTCAGCACATTTTACAAACAGTGTTTGTGAGTATAGTGCAAATAGGGGTTTATATGCGAATAATTGCACTGACATTATTGACATTTCCTATAGCAGTTTTGAAAATAATGCAGACGATGGAATCTATGCAAGTGGTGGCGAATTACAGATAAATAATTGCCAAATAAATAATAATGGAAATTATGCTGCTTATTTATACAATGTTGATATTAAAACCTACACAAACAATACGGGCGGTGGAAATTTTTATGATGCATTTGCATTAAGTGGAACTGCAAGCGAAAATGTAACTATTGCAGAGAGCCTAAATGGTTTTCCTTTTGTGATTATAGGAAAAGTAACTGTAAGCGATAATTACACCCTTACAGTTCCCGAAGGGGAAGTAATTAAATTGAACATCTCAGGGGAGTTCAGAATTTATGGAACAATAGATGTAAACGGAACAGCAACAAACCCTGTAATATTTACTTCGTTTAAGGACGATAC
>JAYENH010000022.1:0-6128 GCA_034721995.1 Bacteroidota bacterium | reverse complement strand
CCGAACACGATTATCCTGTGCTTAACCAAAATATGTGGTACATCGCGACTTTAATTTCGACAAACCAGTGCGGCGCGGATACTTCTTTCCTTCAAATTTTCACTTTCGATATTGAAGAAATTGGAGGAAACCCAAATATCCAAATCTATCCGAACCCCAATAAGGGTACTTTTTTCCTAACGGGAAATTTAAAATCAAACGGCAATTTACTTCTGCGCATTTTCAATTCCACCGGCCAGGAAATTTGTCAGAAAAAAATATCATCAGAAAAAATAAAAATATCCGAAGAAATAAAACTTGGGCAAGTTGCACCGGGCATTTATTTTTTGATGATTGGGCAGGAAGACAAGAATTGGGTTTGGAAGATTGTGGTGGAGTAAGACTTTTTTGAGGCAACTAAATTGGATTTAAAAAGTCAATAACTAAATATATACAATAACTAAATCAAGTACTATGAAAAACAAATCCTTTCTTGTCCTGATTTTTGCTGTATTGTCGATACAGCTTGCCGCTCAACCATTAATAGTTTCTCCTGGCAATTCGGGCAATTTAACGCTGTTCGAAAACATGTTAGAAAAACCAACTGCCGATGTGTTGAATGGATGTTCGGCCCAAGAAATCGCAACACGGAACCCTGCCCAGCTCAGCACAAGCATATCATATTCAACTGCCGGTTGTACACCAAGTATTGCCACAGTTAATGTTACAGGAGGAAATCCGCCATACACATATTATTGGGCACCAGGCTGGACTCTTAATTGGCGCTATTGCAACCAGGCAGGGACTTATTGTGTAACTGTAACCGATGCTGCATTATGTACAAAAATAGATAGTTTTGTCCTCACCAACAATCCTGCTATTAGCCTATCTATTACCGATACTGTTATTTACAACTGCAGCCCAAATTCAGGGACTATCGACATTACCATTCAAAATGGATTGCCTCCCTATACCTTTGCCTGGTCGAATGGGGCAACCACTGAGGATTTGTTCAATATTCCACCTGGTTATTATTTTGTTACTATTGTGGACGGAAATTATTGTTACCGGACAGATAGTTGGGATATTGAGGATTATTCGCAACCTTATGTCATGGATGGTGCATATTCAAATACCGATTGTCAAAACCTGAACAATGGCACAGTAACTGTTTCGGCCTGGAACGGTATCAGCCCATATTCATATTTGTGGTCAACAGGAGATACAACCCAGACAATATCCAATCTCGATTTTGGAATATACAGCTACACAGTTACAGATGCCTGCAACTTTGAAATAATCGACAGCATTGTTTTGGAATATGAATTTTCGGCCAATTATGAAATGGCGGCACTAAACACTTTATGTGGCGATCTTACGGGCATGATACAGCTCTATAATATGGAGACGATAGTAATCGACAGCATATATTTAATGAATACCGTTTCGGGACAGGCTTTTTTCCCCGATCCTTCCTATAAATTTGACAGCATTGCGGCAGGCAACTACCAACTTTATGTAATTGACACCTTCCTGTGTGTCGATTCGCTTGAGGTAGAAATTGAACAAATCGATGATTTTATTGCCCTGATGCCAACTGCTGATACTGTTGAATGTCCGGGCGACACAGTTACACTGCAGGCCAATATTTTTGAAGGGGCTGAATATATTTTCGACCAAATCGATTTCGATAGCATACCTGTTTCTGCACAGGCCATTTCCATTCCAGATCTTCATGATGATTCGCAATATGGTCCTTTTTCAATTGGTTTCGATTTTACTTTCTTCGACCAAAGCTACTCTGAGTTTTACATCGGGAGCAATGGTTGGATTAGTTTTGTCCCTATTTCTGGCCCTGGCTATTTAGACCACTGGGAAACTCAAGCCATCCCTAATCCCGATCTACAATCTCCACGGGCTGTAATAATGGCCGCTTATCGCGATTGGGATCCCTCATTGCCTTCTGCAAACTGGGGTGTTTTTTATGAATATTCAGGAACCAGTCCCAACCGGAAATTAACAGTAACATGGAAAAGTATAGCTTTATTTTCTTGTACAAATATTCATGGCGATTTCCAGGTAGTGATACATGAGAACGGAAACATGGTTGATATTAACCTGACCAATATACCTGTGTGCCCAAGCTGGAACCATGGACATGGTGTGTGTGGCATCCAAAACGAAACAGGTACATTGGCCTATACAGTTCCCGGCAGGAACAATACAACATGGGAAACAGCAAACGAAAGCTGGCGGTTTTATCCTTCCATTGTTCAGTGGTACGGCCCAAACAATGTTTCCCTCGGATCGGGTATGGAAATTACTGTTTATCCCGAATCGCCCGGAACTTATTATGCTGAGTACAATTCGGCTTGTGGCTTAGAAACCGATTCAATTGAAATATTTATAAGCACTGCTGGTTTATCCACCTATCTCGGCGATGATTTTATCCTGTGCGAAGGTGAAACAACAAGCCTGGGAATGCCGGGCTGGGACTATTACCAATGGAGCAACGGCGAAAGCACATCGCAGCTTAACATTAACGGGGCAGGAATATATTCCGTTAGTACAACTTCGGGCACCTGCAATTGGACTGATGAGATTACAGTGGGATACGACGAAAACACCAACGAATATTCCTACGATCCATTTATCTGCGAGGGCGATACAATTTTGTTTGAGATGGATACAGCTTACTTTTACAATTGGGACAATGGCAGCATCTATCCAAGTTATAGCGTAACGGCCTCGGGCAATTATTTTGTAACTGTTTCGACCATCAACTGCAATTGGGCTGATTCCTTTGAAGTAGAAATGCGGCCATTACCTTTAGGCATACTTCCTTCCGATACCACTATGTGCCATAATGACACCTTCGAGATTGGTGCAGGAGCCTCTTCATATTCTTACTTATGGAATAGCGGTTCGGCCAATGCAATACTCACAACCGATACGGCAGGCCTTTTCATTGTAGATAAAAGCGATACTTACGGGTGTTCTGTCACCGATTCGGTACTGATAACTTATCAAGCCGAAGTGTTGTCCTCTTTCAACTTTTTCGAGACTTTCAACCACGTCCAGTTTACAAACCAATCGCAGAACTCCTATTGGTATACATGGAATTTTGGCGATGGCTCGCCCCTCTCCTACCAAACCAACCCCGAACACGATTATCCTGTATTGAACCAAAATATGTGGTACACCGCAACTTTAATTTCGACAAACCAGTGCGGCGCAGATACTTCTTTCCTTCAAATTTTCACTTTTGATATCGAAGAAATTGGAGGAAACCCAAATATCCAAATCTATCCAAACCCCAACAAGGGTAATTTTTTCTTATCAGGAAATTTAAAATCAAACGGCAATTTACTTCTGTGCATTTTCAATTCCACCGGCCAGGAAATTTATCAGAAAAAAATATCATCAGAAAAAATAAAAATATCCGAAGAAATAAAACTTGGGCAAGTTGCACCGGGCATGTACTATTTAAAAATTCAGCAAAAAGAGAATAATTGGGTGTGGAAAGTGGTGGTGGGAAATTTATGATTGATGATTGATAAAAAAACCATTCTACCCAAACACCGCTAAATAGTATTGTTCAAAACCAAATTATTGTGTGCTTTACGATTCGTCTGCATACTTTATGTGAATCATTTTTTTGCTTTTTGCCACATTTATTCATAAACCTACTTAATTTGCTGAACACAATAATAATACGAAAAATAGAATGTTTAATCAAATTGAATCAGGTAATTCATAATCAAGTCAATCATAAAAATCATGAATAACCAAGGTTTAGACTGTTCTCGTAATTGCATCAATGATTTTTCTTAAATTTAGATATTTCCATTATTTTTGTTCCATCGAAAGGAAATAATCAAAATAAATAAATTGACATGGAAAAAATATTTGATAAAGTGAAAGCCGGCGTTGTAACCGGCGATGATGTTCAGGAAGTATTACGCATAGCCAAAGCAAACGCATTTGCACTTCCGGCAGTAAATGTAATTGGCTCGCACTCGACAAACGCTGTTTTGGAAGCTGCCCGCGAGGCAAACTCCCCGGTAATTATTCAGGTATCGAATGGTGGTGCTGTTTTCTTTGCCGGAAAAGGCATAAGCAACGAAAACCAAAAAGCAGCCATAATTGGCGGTGTAGCATTTGCAAAACATGTTCATGTAATGGCCGAAACCTACGGTGTTCCGGTTATTTTGCACACCGACCATGCTGCTAAAAAACTACTCCCGTGGATTGATGGTTTGATTGCAGAAGGTGAAAAGCATTTTGCAGAGTATGGAAAAGCTTTATACAGTTCGCACATGCTCGATTTATCGGAAGAACCAATTGAGGAAAATATTGCAATTTCCAAGGAATTCCTAACCCGAATGGACAAAATTGGCATGACCCTCGAAATTGAGCTTGGTGTTACGGGCGGCGAAGAAGATGGTGTCGACAATACCGGTATCGACAATTCGCTACTTTACACACAACCTTCGGAGGTAGCTTATGCTTACGAAGAATTGAGCAAGGTTAGCAAACATTTTACAGTTGCAGCAAGCTTTGGAAATGTGCATGGGGTTTACAAACCAGGAAATGTAAAACTAACACCTATCATCCTGAAAAACTCGCAGGACTTTATTCAGGAGAAATATAAAACAGGCCCGAACCCGGTAAATTTTGTTTTCCACGGTGGTTCCGGTTCAAGCCGCGAAGAAATTCGCGAAGCCATTGGTTATGGTGTTATTAAAATGAATATCGATACCGATACCCAGTGGGCATTTTGGGATGGAGTTCGCGAGTACGAAAAGAAAAACCACGATTACCTGCAAGGACAAATTGGGAATCCCGATGGCGAAGACAAACCCAACAAGAAAAAATATGATCCACGTGCATGGGTACGCGCAGGCGAAAAATCTATGGCTGAACGCTTAAAAATTGCTTTCGAGGATTTAAACTGTGTTGACAGATGTTAATCAATTTATAAAAAATACATAGGCAGGATATCAGTCCGGTGTGAAAATCCTGAGCAAAATAAACATGGTAGCAAAACAACGCAGCAACATAAAGCGATTGGTTTGAAATGCATGAAAGATCGAAAAGTGAAATTCCAATAAGGGAATCAAAAAAATAAATGAGTGTTTAACATTTGCCTGTATTACAGTTGTTGTAAAATGCGCATAGCACAAATTATACAGATTTGCGCTGATTTTCCAAACCTGTGAAATGCTCTAACTCAAATCTTTTTCATTTTTCAGTATGCCTCAAAAAGTTTAATTTGCAAACTGATAATCAATAAATACGGCAGACTGTATACTGAGAGCTGCCGACTGTTCCCTAAGCCAGATAAACTGGAAAAGAATAACTGCCACAGATTATTCACAATATTATTTTTTAAAGGTGTTCATGAAAAAGTTCACAGATTATAAATAAATCGATTAAAAAGAAACAGGAAAATACAAATGACCCTAAACTGCTTGCATGAAATGATTGTATTTAATATTTTTCAACCATATAAGGACATATAAGAAAAACTATGTTTTTCCTTAAATTTTCTTATATGCCTTATATGGTAATGTTTACAAGGTTTTGTCAGGCATGAGCAAAGCTATTTAATATTGTGAGTAATCTGTGGCATTTTTTGTCCCTTATATATTTTCTGCCAAAAAATACACAGCCTGCCCCGCTTTTTTACGGGGAATATCAGAAATAAGCTATTGAAACAATTTTAATTGCTCCGCTTGTTTTTGCTGATAGAATTTCATTTGCATTGGAATGTTATTCTCCTTGCATAGTTTTTTGAATAGCCCATAAAGTTCTTTGTAATTTGCAGGCGGGCAATTATAATCATTTCCAAACCTGTCGATGTATTTTTGCTTGATGCCCGGAAAATTTCTGTCCAACTTGTTGTAATAGTATTCGCGCTGGCCGGCACGGTTGGTCATTCCCATTGCCGCAACAATATATTTTGCCCCGGCCTCTTTTGCTTTTCGCACAATCTCACTTATATTTTCCTCTTGATCGGTAATAAATGGCAAAACAGGCATCAGCATAATTCCCGTATAAATCCCTTTGGCAGAAAGTTCTTTGATGGCAGTAAATCGCTTTGATGATTCCGGTGCGCCCGGCTCTGTAATTCTTGAAAGATTATC
>JAYENH010000021.1:0-6150 GCA_034721995.1 Bacteroidota bacterium | reverse complement strand
ATTCGACTTTGCCCAATATGTCGCTCCTACCGGAGCTTTAAAATGTTTCGCCAATTACTTCTATAAATATCTGACTCCTACGGAGTCGTGCTTTGTTTGATGTATGATAAGTCAATAATTAACAGTTATCATTTTCCCTAAATTTGCCAAATGGCGCAAAGATAGGTGCGAAATAATTATTGAGACTGAAAAAGTGTAAACTACTTTTTATGGTTTATGAAAAATGCCTAATTATTCAATCGTCAATAGACAATTTTTATTTATATAGATCTAAATCTTACAACCTAACCCTAATCCCAATCGATGGGAACCAGTCTTCGAAATTGTGTGTTGTAATAAGCTGGGGCAGAATTATTATCGGGCCGGCATCGACTCCATAATACAATTTGAAAGTATTGTCGCCAAAGTAATTGCCCTGTGGTTTCACAAGGTAGGATAAACCTACATTATTGAAATAAGTTGATAGGCCTTGTTCTTCTTCCTTTTTATTAAATCTACTGCCAAACTCAACTCCAACAAATATGTTGTTCAGGGTTCGGAAGCTATTGTCCTGCTCCTGCTCGAAAGTGAAATTCAGATTTCCAATTGCGGCATAATAATAGTCGTTTATTGCAAATGCCAGAATTAAATCGGCACTCGGCGACAATTTATCACGTATAAGCCCGACACCAACATTTGTTGTAATCAATATTTGGTCTTTTTCCCGCTCTTTATTAAATTTGAAATCATCCGGTAATTCCGGCAACTCAGGTAATTCCGGCAATTCAGGAATCTGAAGTTCTTCCAAATGCTTCAGATCTTTAAGCTCATCCAATTCCTGCAAAACTTTTTCCTGCTCTATAAATTGATTCTCCATAATCTTCAAAGCCAGCTCATGAGTTTCCATAGCTTTATCGAAATCTACCTGGGCCAGTTCAAACATAATTAACGAATCGGTATTTGACTTAAATTCGGGCATATCAAAAACCTTGACCAAACTTTCTATCAATGTATCGAAACTCAATGAATTTAACGATGAGAACTCGCTTTTTGTGGTCGAGATAATCATAATAGTTGTGCTGTCGTCAAGCTGGATTATAATAGTATCCGGCTTGCCAAATTCAGGGCTTGTTGGTTGGCCCGGAGGATCGATGGCCAAACATGTAATACTGATTACTGTTAACAGGGTCAATAAAATTTGTTTTTTCATGATTAGATGTTTATAAATTTATACTTGCTGCAAACATTGGTTTTGCATTTCGTTTTGTAGTATCTTTTCGATGCCGCGAATAACTTACAGGCTTAAACAAACTAAACGTAATAAATCTGTTGATTTCTTTTGGCTTTGCTTTATCGTTATGTACTATAAGTTTAACATTTACTATTTTAGCTTGATTATCGGGTTTTGCTACTTCCCTATTTTGTATTTCGGGTATAATTAATTCTGAGGAAATTTGTTCCTCAACAAGTTTGGATACTTTAACAGGGTGGATAATTGCCAATTTTCCTTTATCAACAAGCTGCTGTTGCACCTCTTGCTTTCTATTATTGTTTCGGGATTTTTGCGCAATGTTTTTTTTAGGTTCGTTTTTAGCTTCTTTTATTTCTGATATAATTTCATCAATAATGATTCCCGCATTTTGTACATTCTCTGTAATTTCCGGTGAATTAACAGCAATTGTATTTTGAATATTATTTTGTTGCGAATATTTGTCCTTCAACATAAAGGCAATGGCAAGGACGATAATCAGGATTGCTGCAATTTTTAACCACATATCAGTCTTGAAAAACATTAACACAAAAAACCCTCTTTTACTTAAACCCTTTTCGATGGCTTTCCAGGTTTTTTCAGGCGGAGAATAGCCGGGCATTAACGAAATGGCCTTTTGCAAATTTCCCGCAAATTTTTCTTCCTGCCGAAATTTTCCTTCAAGCGACTCCCAAACAGAATCGGGAGCTGCATGTTTTGGCAGTTTCCGATTTATTTTCCTTATGTTATTTTTTTCGTTATCCATAATTTATGGTTCGATCAAATAGGCCAGTTCCTGTTGTAATTTCTTTTTTGCATAAAACAGTTGCGACTTCGATGTTCCACTTGTTATACCAAGCATTTCGGCGACTTCATTATGTGAATATCCCTCAACCTCAATTAGTGTAAAAACCAGTCGGTAGCCGGGGCTGAGATTAAGGATTGCCCTTTCCATTTCCTCGCCACTCAAATTGTCGTCCCAGTAAAAAAGCTCTGCCGACTCGAACAGTTCAATTTCCCTGAAAGCGATCTCCGGTTTCAGTTTTTTATAGGCAGCCCTTACAATAATGGTTCGTATCCATGCCCCGAGGTTCGATTTTGCCTGATAATTTTCGAGGCTCATAAACACCTGAATAAATCCTTCCTGAAGGGCATCGGCGGCATCATCAAAATTTCCAAGAACACGATAAACAAGCGTGTACATGGCATCCTTATATTTTTCGTACAATGCCTTTTGGGCTTTCCTGTCGTTTCTAAGACAAGCCTCCACGAGCATCAATTCATCAGGATTATTTAGAAATACCATGTAATTTACTTTCCGGTTTTACACATTGCTTCAACACCCTAAAGTGGAAGGTAAAGTTAAAAAGGTTGTATGGAAAATAAAAAAGAAGTTGAGAGTTCAGGGTTAATGTTGAATTGTTGAATTGCTAAATTGTTGGTTTAAAACGGATATAATGTAGAGACAAGGCATGCCTTGTCTCTACGTTATTTGAACTTTGAACCGGAAAGCCGGATTCAATTTGCAGGATAAGTGAACAATTCCTGATTTGTCATTTTTATCTGGTAGCCTTTGCCGGGTACCATAAGGCCCAACATATTTATTCCGTATTGCGGCCAATAAACATTGCCAGAACCATTTTTTATAATTTCTACTGATTGAGCAATTGAAGCAACTGCTATTTCGACATTCATTGCTGTGGTACGCAAATATGCAATAATGCCCCAGCCCGCCGAAAGACTTATGCCCGTAAGTTGAGGATCGATAAAAACACCTGCTACATGGAGTGTGTCGGCTGTGTTCATTTTAACCTGATAGCCACGGCCAACAGAATGGTTGATTATTGAGTTTATTCCATAAAATGGCCAGTAGATTTCGCCCAGTCCATTTTTAACAATTTCAACCGGCCCCTGAACAAACATTGCTGCGGTAATGCTATCAAGAATTATTGCAATGCTCTGATTTGCCGGGGCAATATAAGTTGACCACATACTCCAACCAAGTGGCATGTTTATAGCTTGAACATCATAAATATTTGAAAAGATTTCGTAAGCACCAATATCTGGCGAAATTGTATCACGAATAATACCATCAAAATCGGTAGTAACTTCGGGAACAGGCATCCCCGCTCCGTTTAAAATTAATGAATTGCTATGTAAGTCGGTAGCACTGGCATACACAGGGTCGGAAAAAATTGAATGCGGTTCCAAAGTAACTAAATACCACTGTGAAAACACATCGAAGGAGCCAAACTCTGCAAAAGTCGGAATTGTTGAATAATAGTTGTTGTAATCATGAAAACCTAAGATATTATTATTCATGGCATAATTACCAATATGTAAGGCATTGCCCAATCCTGTATTTGAAATCGAATTGTTGACCATATTGATATTCCCGAAGGAGACACCTGATCCTATCTCTATGCATATACCGTGAGAATAGACGGATCCGGCAGTAATATTTATCGAGTTGTTGTAGATATTCGTATAAGAGGAACTAGACACCCCGATACCATAAATAGTTCCGGTACCTACATTCGATACTATTACATTGTTGGCAATTAATGCAGTTTCGGAAAGTCCGGTACCATGGCAGTTAAGTATTTTTATTCCATAATTGGTCCTGGGCGACATCGTCTGAATTCGGTTGCCGACAAATGTAAATGCACCGTCTAAAAAGTCAGCATAGATTCCCGTACAGATTGTGTAGGATGAAGAAATATTTGTACCACAAAGAAAAGTGTTTTGTTCCACCTTAATTCCCTGCTGAAATTTTAAACGCAAGCCGTAATTCCTACAATCAATAAAGTTGTTTTGCGATATAATGTTGTTTGATGCTTTTTGTGAGTAATTTCCTCCGTTTAAAAAGATGCCAAAGGATCCATTTAAAATATCGTTATTCATAAAAACATTCGAACTATCGCCGGCACCTATCCAGTCATAAACAACAGCCTTATCGCTTGAGTTATCATCTACTAATGGAGCCTCCATAATATTTCGCAAAAAGCTATTGTGATGCGCTCCATTTGTTAACACAACAACGCGGCAATAATCGCTATTTGTCGATTTAATTGTAACATCTTCGAAACTTACATAATCGGCACCATTTAAAAATACCACCCAGTTATCCTCAAAATTTATTGCATTATGCTGAATTACAACATCGGTATTAGTGCCCGAAGCCGATTTAAAAGTAATTGTATTTACATCGGAAACCCCATTTATGTTTTCGAGGGTAAGTTGCTCATTGTACACGCCCGAGTCTATGTTGAATATAGTTGGGCCGCAAATGCCGTAAGAGTTAATATAATTGCAAGCATCGACAATAGTTGCATAATCGCCGGTAGCACCAATGGAATAGATGCCGGATAAGCCTGTCTTTAAGCCAAGCCAACTTATTGAGTCGTTTAATGGGTTTCCATCGGCCACTGTATTTGGCAACTGTGTAAATGCCGAAATATCGTAAAGACTATCCATATAAAATGAAGCATCGCCCAATAAAACATTTGCAATTGAACCAACAGGAATGGTATCGGTAAACAAAACACTTGGTTGCACAACATCATTGATCGACCAAATTACGGTAAGCGAAGTAATTTCGTTGATCCCAAAATTTTTAATATCAGCAAAAACATCAACCACACCAGAGCAGATAGTAGTATTGCTATTTATTGCTATCGCACCCACGTCGTTTGCGAAAAGGGTAAACTCGTGTGCCCCAATATCAGGAGTAAGTGTATCGCGTATATTATCATCAATATCGACTAAGACAAAAGAACTTGGTGTACCCGCATTATTCATAAATGGCGAATGTGCATGCAAATCGGAATTGCTCATATACATGGGGTCGACAACAATCGAATTAGGCTCGAACAAGGCAAGGTCGGCGGATGTATAAACAATCGAATCGCCGTATTTTACTACATTGGGGTTTGTCGAATAATAGTTGTTATGATCGTGATAACTTAATAAAGTGTCACTAATTGATGAATTGAGGATATACAAGGCATTTCCTAAACCAAAATTTGCAATCGAATTATTTACAATGCTAATGTTATGGTAGTTCCCACTGTACGTAGGACAATGTATTATTAAACCATAACAACTCACAGTATTTGAGATGATACTAATAGAGTTATTGTAAATATTTACATTGCTCGAACGCCACACACTAATTCCCATAGCATAACCGGTTTGGTTGCTATGGCTTATAAAGTTATTTGCTATTAATGCTGAAGATGATGCCAAATCGCAATCCATTAACCTTATGCCATAATTGGCCGAATTTGACGATGTGTGGATATTATTGCCAATTATTGAAAACTGACCAACAAAATCTTCCATCTTAATTCCCACACAAGTTTCAGAAGTCGATGCACTTTGTATTATGTTGTGTTCAATGCTAACACCAATCTGGTTTCTTGTATAAATGCCATAATCCGAAAAGCCAACAATATTGTTATCCGAAATAATAGTTTTAGAATCATCAGAATATTGTAATACTCCAAATATGCACACGCCATAAGTTCCATTTAAAATGTCGTTTTGAATAAAAACATTTAAACTATCGTGGTAATATAAAACAGCATAAATAACAGCCATGTTGGGAGAATAAAAACCGGGCGGGGCATTTAATGCAGCTGGAGGTGCCTCCAAAACATTTCCGATAAAGCTATTGTTGTGTGCCGGTTCGCTTATCATTACCACATGAGAATACAGTGCGTTAGTCGATTTAATTGTTATGTTTTGAAACGATATATAATCGGCACCAATTAAACCCACTACCCAGTTAGTTGTGTATTCTAATGCCTGATGTTGCAGTATTACATCGGTATTTATTCCTGTTGCCGATTGAAATGTAATTGTGTTTGTGGCCGAAGCCCCGTAAATTTCGCCTATCGTAATTTGCTCGTTGTAGGTTC
>JAYENH010000020.1:0-6156 GCA_034721995.1 Bacteroidota bacterium | reverse complement strand
AAGATGTTGCTGCTGTTGTATCGAGTACTGCCGGTTCTGATACTAAATACGAAGTAGTAAATAAACAATTTTTTGTATCGAATACAGATACTACATAATTTCCAGCAACAAGGCCTGTGATATCTTCTGATGTAGTACCATTACTCCAACTGAAGGAGTAAGGAGCAGTACCGCCTGAAGGAGTAATATTTATTGATCCATTGGCATCGCCATTACATAAAGCATCAGTTGCAATGCCACTCGCTAATAAAATGGGAGGCTCACTAACAGAATATGAACCTGTTTTAGTGCAGTAATTGCCATCAGTAATTGTAACAGAATATGTACCTGCAGAAATGCTCAAGACATCCTCTGTTGTAGCACTATTACTCCAACTGAACGAATAAGGAGCAGTACCGCCTGCAGGAGTGATATTTATTGACCCGTTGGAATAACCATAACATGAAGCATCCGATGCAGTACCACTCACTGATAGGATAGGAGGTTCTCCTACAGAATAAGAACCTGTTTTTGTGCAACTGTTATTATCAGTAATGGTAACAGAATACGAACCTGTATTTAGGTTTATGACATCCTCTGTTATAGTGCCATTACTCCAATTGAATGAATAAGGAACAGTACCGCCTGAAGGAGTAATATTTATTGATCCGTTGGAATAACCATAACATGAAACATCTGATGCAGTACCACTCACTGATAGAATTGCAGGCTCACTCACAAAAAAAGAACCTGTTTTTGTGCAACTGTTATTATCAGTAACAGTAACCACATAATTTCCCGCAACTAATCCTGAAATATCCTGAGTTGTTTCGCCATTATCCCACGAATATGAATAGGGACTTGTTCCTCCAGAAACAGTTAAGTCTATAGCTCCATCCGAACCACCAAAACAGGAAACATCAGTAATTGAATTAATAATTGATATTTCTGAAGGTTCTGTAATGACATAAGTCTGGGATGTTTCCTCACAACCATTATCATCGGTTACAGTTAGAGTATATGAACCTGAAGCTAGGTTGGAAATAGAATTTGATTGAGTCGTGCCATTTGACCATGAATAATTATAAGGTGTTGTTCCGCCATTTACAATCAATACTATATATCCATCGCTGTCGCCAAAACAGTTATTATGAGCTATCGATGATAACCCAAAAGAAACAATTGATGGTTCAATAACCGTAAATATTTCAACATCAGAGACATTGAGATTATCAGTAATTGTAACATAATAAGTTCCGACAATCAACGTGTCGATATAGTTTAAAGTTTCTCCGACTCCGGTTGACCATAGGTAAGTGTAAGGTGAAGTGCCGCCCGTAATTGAGTTAACTATTATCTCCCCGTCATTTCCCCCATTACAGGAAACATCGGTAACCGTTGCATTAACCGTAAAGTTCAAATAATTCAAATTCAAGGGTTCATTTGATTCCCTTGCATCTGTAGGTTTATTCCCATCAAAAGCAAAAGCGGCAAATACATTTATCAGCAAAAATATTGCGAAAAGTAGATATTGTTTCATAGCAAGATTTATTAGGTTTATTTAAAATCGAAAACAAAGCAAGTTACCAGATTTGTTTGAAAGCAGTGGCCATGCCTATCTTTATTTCGCGCGACGATATGCTTATGGCAATGGTCATAGGGAAATCGTCGTGGCTGTTGAAATACTCGTGATAGCTAACACAAATACCTTCTTTAAAAGAAACTTTCTTGAAAGCACTTTCGTTTTCTTTTCGGTAAAAAGCTATTTCACCTTCTTTCTTTTCGGTTGCCGATACCATCCAGTTCACAAGGGCGTCAGACGAAATCGATTCGATAACAAGGTTTATCATTCCTCCCGAAGGACGCGCAGAAGGCTTGCCGGAATAATCGGTTTCCTGTTGAAAACCAAAATCACATTCAAGAACGTCCACGGTTTCATTTATCCCCTGGATATTTAATTTTGCAGAAAGTGCCATTTTGTTTTTTTGTTATATTAGAATTTAGTCCCGATAGCTATCAGGGTTTGTGTTAATCTGTCTCTCCATCTCTCCATCTCTCCATCTCTCCATCTCTCCCTCTCTCCCTCTCTCAGTCTCTCCCTCTCGCCCTCTCTCTCTCCATCGCCCTCTCTCCCTCTCGCTCCCTCAATAAAATAATGAGGATACTTTGAAAGAAAGCACCCTCATAAATCTCATCTTAGTCTTCGGGCCATTCGTTGACGTGCTCGCCATTTCCCATTTTAATTTCGCGCGACGATATCACCAGAGATTGTATCATTGGGGAACTATCGGCAAAATCGAAATTTTCGCCATAGTTTACAAGATAACCATCGGTAAAATCGAGCTGTTTCAGAGTTGCCATATCCGTGTCTTTTATAAAGCGGATAGAACCATTTTTACGTTGGTGATTGTCGCACATCCATTCGAAAAGGCTTGTACTACTTGTCGATTCAATTTGGATATGAATCGTACCACCACGGGTCCGTGATGATGGTTTTCCATTGGCATCAATTTGCTGATGCAGTTCGTAGTGGCAGGTATGAACATCATACTCCTTGCCATCGAGATCAAATTTTGCTAAAAAGGCCATAATAAAATCTTTAAATTAATAATAGGGTTAAATAAAAAATTATTCTTGTTCGTATTCAGAATTCCATTCTGTACCATCATCACCTTTTTCGCCATCCATTTTAATAATAAAATTTTTGGCAGGGAAATAAGGAGTCATGTGGATGTCAACAAAAATCTTATCCGGCTGGTTAGGGTCTTTGTCGAGTTTCAATATTTTAAACTTCTCAATTAATTTGTCGGGGCCCGTTATGCTATCAAGGAACTGGATTATCTGACGTTGTAAATCTTTTCGGGTTTTCGATGTGAAGTTTTCAAAAGCTCTCCGGTTAAGAAAATCCATCAACACTTTTGTAACATAATCGAACACCCTTACTACAGAGTAGGTCTGTAATCCGAGGTTGTCGCCATTAAATAATGTTTTTGCCGAGAAGGCCATTACTTTGCCATATTCATTAACCATAGGTACAAGGCCAATTTTTTCCATATTGGCAATCTCGCCTCTTTTAAGTGGAAATTTCACGCCAGCCACATCATTAATTCCACCGTGCTTTTTACCAGCAGTTACCTGCGACATAAGAGTACTGTATATTTTTCCGGCATAGGCACCCGAAGGAGGAACAAACAATTCTTCCTCTTCGCCAAATTGCTCTTCTTTTTCGCGCCCAACGAGATAATTGCAGGTCATAATTGCATTTGCCTTATGTATATCTCCACTGGTCATATTTTCTTCTTCGAACATTTCGATAACATCGTCGGGGTTTTCTAAATGTCTGTAATCAGTTATCAACATTACCTTGTTGGCAAATGCCATTTTCGACCATTTTTCTATTGCCATGTTCGAACCCAAATAGCCGGGAATAACCATTAGACCATAATTGTCGCGTAAGTCTAACCTGTCGTAACAACTGACCAATTCTTCCTGAGCGGTTGAAAGAAATTTTCTGGTATCGTCCATGTCCTGGAGAAACTCCATGTCGGCATTCATAATTGATAAGTTCTTCAACTTATCCATTTCTGTATTGCTAAAAAACAGGTTCAACGAACGGTACGATTTTTCAAGATCTGAACTTTCTTCGAGAGCCTTTTTTACATTTTTCTTTAGGGTTTTATTTGCAGCTTCCGATTGCTTTTCGCAAGATTCGACCATTTCGGTAATTGAATCAGCATCCGACAATATCCCAATCCATACACCCAAAGTGTCTTTTAAATTCTCCCGCTCTTTTTTCTTCGACGACTCACCCAAAAAGATATTCTTCCTGGCTTTTCGTTCCGGGTTCATGTTCTGAACGTTATCGACAACTGCTTCAAGAAAATCGAAGCCTCCGAAAGCTGTTAAACTATCTAAGCTTCCGCTTAATGCCTCTTTAGGGCTGTCTGATAATTCTTTATATTGAGCGTATTTTAATTCTTCTGATTTATTTAATTCATTTTCAGCCATAATTGTATTTTTTAAAATTAGTGTTTGTACAAAAATTCCTGTTTTTCGAAAGTCTCTGAGAAGAAAGCGTCAAGAACAAGGCATGTGAGACTTGAAAGTCAGGAGTTTACTTTTGTAAATGACTGACTTGCAAGGTGAGCATAACGCAGTTATTGGCGTTTTCTTGCAGAGACTAAAATTATTTTGAACCTTCTAATTCGGCAAGTAATGCACTAATCGATTGCAGGAACGCTTTTTTTGCTTCCGGGTCATTCATTACTTTCATTAATACTTTGTTCGATTTCAGTTGCTTAATAATCTTGTTGTACTGTGTTTGTTTGTTGTTTAAATTTACAAGGAATTTACTTTGATTAATTATTCCTTTCGAACCAAAATCACCTAAGTTATTAAAATTGAGATTTTCTTTTATCTCCAGACCTTCTTCATCACTGAACTCAACATCGATATTGGGTTGAAACTTTTCAAATACATCATCGATGTTTTTAAGGCCTTTTGTAATTTCCGGTTTTACCGGAGCCTGTCCTGTAAGTTTGTTTATGAACAGTGTTTTGTTTTGCGGAATATCGGCAATAGCTTCACTTGCATCCCGCTTTGCTTCATAAGCACCAACTCCTGATTCTTGCATAAGTTAAATTTTAAAATTAATTAATAATATCTATTTGTATTTCTTCATCTTTGAGATCAATTTTTATTAAAGACCCACTTTTTGCTTTTCCTGCAATTATTAATTTTGAAAGTGGCCTTTTCACATCACTTCTGATTGTAGCCGCTATGGGTCTGGCTCCATATTTCGGTGTAAAACCTTTCATTGCAAGAAATTCTTTTGCTACTTGTGTAATCTCCAACTCGATATTCTGCGAATTTAACAATTTTAGCAAATGTTTTAGTTGTATTTCAAAAATTTTAACAACATTTTCTTCCGTAATAGGTGCAAACGGGACAATTTCGGTCAATCTGCCAAGAAATTCGGGCCTGAAACGAGTCGACATTATCTCCATTAATTCCGATGATTTCGGAATAATCCCCTTTTCGAATGACTCATTAATTTGGCTGCTTCCGATATTCGATGTAAACAGAATTACCGCATTCGAGAAATCACCTTCTTTTCCAAGCCTGTCGTGCAGTTTTCCCTCGTCCAGTATTTGCAGGAAGATATCGAATACCGATGTATGAGCTTTTTCGATTTCGTCGAACAACAAAATGGAATATGGTTTCTGACGTATTTTATTTACCAATAATCCCCCCTCTTCGTAGCCCACATATCCGGGAGGTGCACCATATAATAATGCTGCCGAATGTTCTTCTTTAAACTCCGACATGTCGAAACGGATCAGTGCCGATTCGTCCTGAAACATAAATTCTGCTAATGTCTTTGCAAGTTCTGTTTTTCCTGTACCGGTAGGGCCAAGAAAGAAAAACGAGCCTATGGGTTGTCCCGGTTTGCTAAGGCCCGAGCGCGATTCCAATATCGAATCGGAAATTATTTTTATCGCATGGTCTTGCCCTAATACGCGCTTCTTCAGGCTCTCTTCTATTTTTTGGAGCTTCTCCCTTTCTTCGGTTTGTACCTTGCCAATGGGGATGCCGGTTTTTTCGGAAACAAGGCCGAGCATATCGGAAACAAGCAAAACTTTTCGGTCGTTATTGCTGATTTCTTCTAATTTATTTATCCAGTTTTCAATTTCTGATATCATTTTATCCTCTTCCAACGACAGCTCAAGTTTCAAATCTCCGGCTTCGGCAATAATAATCTGACTTACCTTATTGTTAAGATTAACAGAATACCGGATAATTTCTTCTTTTTTGTCGACACCCTCTTCTCTGCTATTTTTTAGCTTATCGAATGATTCCTTTATCCCGGGCAAATCGGCATGTAGCGAACGGAAATTTAATTTAACGGCTGCCATAGTCCGGTCAATCAAGTCGATTGAAGCATCGGGCAAATACTTTTCTTTCAGATACCTTCTTGCCAGTTTTATCGATTCCCTGAATATCTCCTCGTTAACCTCAATTGCATGATGCTTTTCGAAACCGGGCATTGCAGCTTTTATCCACTCTGTCCATCAAGCAGTACAAAATCTTCACTTGAGATGATAATAGTTTCACAACTTGTCTCATCAATCTGATCTTTATAGTATTTGATAATATCATTTTTATTCGTTTTATCAA
>JAYENH010000019.1:0-6170 GCA_034721995.1 Bacteroidota bacterium | reverse complement strand
GTACCAGGTGCTTTTGGTGTCAATTATCAACAATACTCCTACAACGAGAAATGGATGGAGCATTTTGTAAAGTATATGGCAGAAAAGAAATTGCCAGGCTCATTTTATTACAAGCTTAACGCAAACGATGGTAGGGGATTATTATTAAGCGATTGGTTAACAATGAAACAGGATATCCTTATCGACCTTCAGCTTATGTTTGGAATGGTTGAAGATACAATTCATGCCGCAGGTGGTACAATATATTCGCCACGCGATGGCACAAGTTATAATTTCGGTTCGGGCGATTTACCTGCAAATACAATTGTTACTCATACTTCAATGTGGTCGGGAAAAGTAAATATACCGGATTTAGGAGACAGGGGAACAATATTACATGAGTTTGAAATTAGTTCAACCGCAGCAGCTAATAGTTATTTCTCAATAAGTGTTGAATATACCGACAATGAATTAGGTTCGGTCGATGAAAACAGCCTTTCGTTTTTCATGTTCAATGGTTCGGGATGGGATTCAATACCGGGAATTTTAGACACTGCTAATAATCAAATTCAGATAAGCACTAACTTATTTGGCATTTTTGCCGTGCTTGGCAATAATATCCCTGTTTCAAATATTTCTGAAATTTATGGTTGCACCGATCCTCTTTCGTTAAACTACAACCCCGAAGCTAACATTAACGATGGAACTTGTGTTTACTCTCCCGATTGGGATTATGATCTTACAGCTCAGTTGCACACAATTGAGATTCCAGGTACTGCTTCATTTGTACTTGAAGACCAAAATATTGAAGAATATGATTTCATAGGTGTTTTTTACGATTCGCTCGGAGTTGAAAAATGCGGAGGATATATTATGTGGGAAGGAACAAGCATTACACTAAACGCTTATGGCGATATATCAGGAAATACAGGTTTTGAAACCGGAGAAAAATTTTGCTGGAAACTTTGGGACGCATCAAAAGCATCAAGTTTTAATTTACTTGCCAATTACGATAACAGCTATCCAAATACTTCTGATTTTGCAAATAACGGGCAAAGTGCATTAACAATGATAGTTACTGCAATTCCCGACACCCAGACTATTTCCCTAAATCAGGGCTGGAACATAATATCAACAAACCTACATCCATGCGATGCCTCTGTTGAGAATATTTACAGTTCGGTAATAAATGAAATTTGCATTGTAAAAGATTATGAAGGCAATGTTTTTTGGCCAATGGTTTCCATAAATACAATTGGAAATAATATTACCGGACGTGGATATTTGGTTAAGACAACAAGTAGTAATAATTTTGAAGTAACTGGTTATAGCCTTATGCCTGAATATAATCCAATTGATTTACCGGCAGGCTGGAGCATGATAGCTTATTTACGGAACAATCCGGCCGATCTGGTTGCGATTCTCTCTCCTTATGTTAGCGATATCAATATAGTAAAAGATGAAAATGGTGATGTATATTGGCCATCGCTTGGTTTAAATAGTGTAGGGGATTTCGATCCGGGACAAGGTTATCAGATTTATACCAATATCCCTTTTTCCCTTACTTATCCTTCGAATAATGAATCATTTGCAAAATCGGCCACAAGCAATTTAAAGCCCCGGTTTTACAATAATGTAGTACATACCGATAATAACATGACACTCGGTATACTATTAAACAATATGGACATAAGCATTGGAGACGAACTGGCGGCTTTTAGTAATTCAGGATTGTTAGTAGGCTCTACTGTTGTAGAAAGTGAAAATGTTGCAATTACTTTATGGGGCGATGATAAACTTACCGATGTAATTGATGGTTTGTTACCGGGAGAAGATTTTATTATCAAACTAAAACGAAATACCAATAATTACGATAATTCTTCGGATGAATACGAATTGCAAATTGGAACATGGTACAAAGGAGATGGAACTTATGCTATTAATAAAACTGCAATAGCAGGTATGGCAAGTTTAATTTCTTCGGATAATGAATTAGTATTGGGTCAAAATTACCCCAATCCTTTTATCGGTAACACAGCAATTGATTTTTACCTGCCCGAAGATTGTGATGTTGAATTTGAAATTTACAATATGTTGGGCGAGAAACTAACTACCTTGTATTCGGGCGAAATTTCGAGTGGAAACCATAAGATTAATTTCAATGGGGATAAACTTTCGGCAGGAACATATTATTATCAACTTAAAACAGCAAATTTCGAAGAAACCAAAAAGATGGTTATTCATTAATATTAGTATGTTTTCTCAAGTTGCCTCCATGTTTTTTAACATGGGGGCTTTTTTTTATTTCAAAACCTCTGACCGGATGTAAACGAAATTGTTTGCATAAAAAGATTTTAACCATATAAGACATATAAGGGTACATAAAAAACTATGCTCTTCCTTAAAATATCTTATATGCTTTATATGATGCAGTTTATAATTATTTATGTTATGTTTACGAATTTATATAGAAAAATGCGACAATCTCAGTGGGTGTACGAACAAACAGGGAACATTGGTTTTCGTACTTTTGTATTGCATTGAAAAAAATAACAATAATTATTGATACACGTAGACACTTGGAGTTTTTATTAATAAATCAGCCTTTTAGTAGCAGTGAAAGTTTTATAATATGAATGGATCAAAAAAAATAATTTCCATAGTGGGGGCCAGGCCACAGTTTATTAAGCTTGCTCCATTGTCTGAAAAACTAAGCAGGTATCACAATGAGTTGATTGTACATACCGGCCAGCATTACGATAAGCAAATGTCGGATAGCTTTTTTGATGACCTGAGAATTAAAAAACCCGCCTACAACCTGAATATCGGATCGGGAAGGCATGGGGCACAGACCGGGCAGATGATGGAAAAAATCGAGGAGGTATTAATTAATGAAAAACCCGATCTGGCAATTGTGTTTGGCGATACAAACTCTACGCTTGCCGGAGCTATTGCAGCAGCAAAACTCAATATTAAGGTGGTACACGTTGAGGCGGGTTTGCGAAGTTTCAACCGCACTATGCCGGAAGAAATCAATCGTATTGCCACCGATCATGTTTCCGATTGCCTTTTTGCACCTACTCCAACAGCAATGGAAATATTATCGCACGAGGGATTGGCCGAAAAATCTTACTTAACCGGCGACATTATGGTCGATACTGTTAAACGGAATATACAATTTGCTTTGCAAAAATCGGATTTATCAAAAAAAATAAACCTCCCGAAAAATTATTATCTGCTTACCCTGCACCGCCCATATAATGTTGATGAACCCAAAATGTTAAAGAAAATCCTCACAATATTATCGCAGCTCGATTGTCAGGTGGTTTTTCCTGTTCATCCACGAACCAGAAAAATGATTGATGAGATAGAAGCCTTTTCTGTGAAAAACATTTTATTTATTGAACCACAAGGCTATTTGAATTTTTTAAATCTGCAGGCCGGGGCACACAAAATTATCACCGATTCGGGGGGTATCCAAAAAGAAGCTTATATTCTTAAAAAGCCCTGTATTACTTTAAGGCCCGAAACCGAATGGACTGAAACAGTTAGCGAAGGCTGGAATTTATTATTGAATCCTGAAACTGATTTAACCACAGACAGGATAATTGATTTTGTCCCTCCCGAAAAACATCCCGATATTTTTGGAAATAACATTACAGAAAAGATGGTTGAAATAATCAATAAAGTATAAAGGCAAAAGGTGAGAGACGTAGAGAAAGATTCAAAAGCTGTTAAGCAAAGTTTCGCTGAGATTTTCTTTGCGAGCCTTAGCGGTTCTTCGCGTAACTTTGCGTAATAGCTGCGTAACCCAAAAAGGAATATGGAAAAAAATATTGCAGTAATTGGTGGTGGGATAATGGGAATGACAGTTGCCCTGCGCCTGTCGGAAAGAGGATACAAAGTGAGCATTTTCGAGGCAAGCTCAAGCCTGGGTGGACTGACAGATACATGGCAGATCGAAAATATTACCTGGGACAAATTCTATCATGTCATACTTTTGTCGGATACCTACACGCGCAAAATCTTAAAAGAAACAGAGCTTGAAGAAAAAGTGAATTGGGTGGAAACCAAATCGGGTTTCTTTTCGGGCGGAAAACTTCATTCCATGTCGAACCTGATTGAGTTTTTTAAATTCCCGCCAATTAACCTGATAGATAAATTCAGGTTGGGGCTGACAATTTTTGTTGCATCAAAAATAAAAAACTGGAAACGATTAGAGAAAATCGAAGTCGAAAAATGGCTTACAAGATGGTCGGGGAAAAACACTTTCAGAAAAATATGGCTGCCGCTTTTAAAATCGAAACTGGGCGAAAACTATAAAGAAACAGCCGCCTCGTTTATCTGGGCTACTATTCAACGAATGTATGCCGCACGGCGCACCGGCCTTAAAAAAGAAATGTTTGGATATGTAGATGGGGGTTATGCCACAATCCTCAATGCATTTCAGAAATTGCTTGAAGAAAAAGGGGTCGAAATTTTCACCGACCACCCCGTCGAAAAGCTAAATCGCGATGGAAACAAAATCAGTATAAAATTTAAAAAAGGAGAAAGTAAAAGTTTTCCAAAAGCCGTTTTAACCGTCCCATCAAACATTATTGCTGAAATTACCAATGGACTAACGAAACCGGAATACGAAAAACTACGGCAGGTGCAATATCTTGGTGTTGTTTGTACTTCGCTGCTTTTGCCAAAACAGATTTCACCATATTATGTTACAAATATTACCGACGATGACAACCCGTTTACAGGCATTATTGAATTGGGGGCTTTAGTCGATAAAAAAACATTCGGCGGGCATTCGTTGATTTTTTTGCCAAAATATGTAAAAGCAAACGATCCTTTTTATCAGAAACCGAACGAAGAGGTTGAGGAAATTTTTCTCAAAGCTTTGTTCAGGATGTACCCGCATTTGAGCAATAAAGATGTAGTGGCCATTAAAACAACACGTGCTGCCAATGTTTTTGCTTTGCCCGGCCTGGCGTATTCCGAAAAACTTACTAACATGAAAACATCCATGCCGGGGTTGTATGTTATTAATTCATCGTACATTACAAACAGCACATTAAATGTAAACGATACGGTACAATTGGCCGAAAAAACTGTTGCAAATTACTTTTAAATGAAACAAGTATTTCTAACTCTATCACACAGGAAAATGATTGATATTTAGTGTTTTGATGTTTTGGTAGTAAATTTATACGCATGAAAAAAAACATAGCCAGCATATCGCTCGATTTAGACAACCAGTGGTCGTACATGAAAATTCATGGCGACAAGGGCTGGGACAAATTCCCATCCTACCTTGACATTTTTGTGCCATACATCCTCGATTTGCTCGACGAGCTTGAATTAAAGATCACCTTTTTTATTGTGGGTAAAGACGCAAGCATCAATGCAAACAAGCCATTTTTAAAAATGATTTCAGATAGCGGGCACGAAATTGCAAACCACTCTTTTAATCACGAATCGTGGTTACAAAAGTATTCGCGACAGCAATTAGAAGAAGAAATAGACAGTGCCGAAAAGGCTATAAAAGATGCAACAGGTGCAACAACCCGCGGTTTTCGCGGACCCGGCTTTAGTTGGAGCATGGAATTATTGGAAGTTCTGGCCGAAAGAGATTATTTATACGATGCCTCTACATTACCAACTTACATTGGCCCGATAGCACGTAAATATTATTTCTGGAAATCGGATTTAAGCAAGCAGGAAAAAAAGGAGCGTAGCGAGTTGTTTGGCTCGTTTAAAGATGGCTTGCGCTCGTTAAAGCCATATTTTCATCAACTTAAGGAAAATCGGAAATTATTGGAAATCCCGGTAACCACAACCCCAATTATTAAAGTGCCTTTTCATCTTAGCTATCTTTTGTATTTAAGTGGAATATCGCCTTTACTGATGAAATTGTATTTTAGTTTTGCGATATTTATGTGTAAAATAACAGGTACTGCCCCGAGTTTTTTGTTGCACCCATTGGACATTATTGGAGGCGATAAAATAACAGAGCTTGCCTTTTTCCCGGGGATGAATATAAAAAGTGAAGAAAAATCGAAAGTGTTTAAATATGTAATAAGGAAACTTCAAAAGAAATTTAACGTAGGATTTATGAGTACACATGCAAAAGAATACTTTACAAAAAAATAAGATGTTGCTAAAAGATTTTCATGACTTATGCTTGCAAATATTAAGTT
>JAYENH010000018.1:0-6171 GCA_034721995.1 Bacteroidota bacterium | reverse complement strand
CCTAAGTTATCAGGCTTTCTTACGTTGTGGGAGCTGCTTCCCTGATTTGGGAAATTGGCATATTCAACGGTAAAAGTCTGGCTACCATTTACAACAAGCAGGGTTCCATTGGTTTCGCCCGGCAAAAAGGTACAATGATGGAACGAGTGACTGACATCAACAAGCCCTCCATTGTAAATATAGACACCCCACTGATCCATATCTGCAAACGAAGCCCACTCAGCTGATATAGTTCCTCCCGAATTGCAATTGAATTGGTAATAAGTTGCATCGCCCGATTCAATTACCGCTTCATTATTCTCTGAGCCAATTGCACTTAAGATACCGCCCAAATTGATATTTAAAACTCCAAAATTTCCGATATTCAATTCTGAGTTATCATCTAAATCTAAAACACCATTATTATTGATGTCAATATCTCCTTCAATTATTATTTCCTGACTATTTGCCCAGAGATGCCCATTGTTAATTTCAATGTTACACCCACTATGTAATCTCAGTGTAGAATTTAGGTTAAGGCCATCCGAAGAATATGTTGAATTGATAACAATATTGCTAAACGAGAAGGCATTTGTATAGCCGGGGTAATTGAATTCCTGATTTGTATGGCCTTCGAAGTAACAAGTGCTTTGGTCCAAAAATGGGAACCATGCCCCCGAAGCCGAAATATCAATATCCCCTTCAAAAAAGTAATCCTTCCCACTCGCCGAATCCCACCAACCGTCAATTACGTTTAAATCTCCTTTAAGCCGCACATCATCGTTAAATGTAACATAACTATTTGCTCCTGCTTTATCAATTGTTACATGGCCTAAGATTATTTCTGCAGTGCTGACATCAAAATCCTGTGCATTGCTGTTACCATCAAAAATAAGGGTATTTGAAATATCTGCCCTAAATCCCAAATAGGAACTAATAGTATTGTTATGATCTGTGAAATCGCCGGCAAGATAAACAGTAGTACTTGCATCGTTAACATTGAAACCTGCACCATTTTCAATTATCAGATCATTGTTTATATCAACGGTAGTGCTATCGTTTAATTCAAATGTCCCATTTACCGGATGCAAATCATTTAATATATTTACTTGCAGACCGGGCAATAATTCCAAGTCGACAAAACCCGGAACATTTTTATCAATTACAATATCATAATAAGTTTCATTAGTAATTATATCGCCTGTATTTGTGCCATAGAAACAAACCACATTGTTTCCTTCCAAAAAACTTGTTGCACCAACATTATTTGTCCAGTCGCCACCAACATAAAGTGTGTCGGACGACACAAGGATGCCACCATCGATAATTATATTGTTGCTTATTGTTGCAGTTTGAGAATTGCAATTAACATAATCTGATGTTTTATATACATGCAAATTATGTAAAGCGGAGCCGGGATTGTTCATCGTAAGATTTGAATTTCCACTTCCATAAAATTCGACAGTCCCTCCTGCGGGGCTGAAATCATCATAAACCAAAAAACTATTATCAGTTCGGATAACCCCTCCCGTAATATCTGTTGATAAATCCCACGAAGGCGAATTATGTACCCTGATAGAAACATCGGTAAAATCGAGCACACCTCCGGACATAACAATATTTGCATTGTCGGCAAAAGGCCAATAACTGGTCATAAACCCACCATGTACATTCATTGTTCCACCGCTGATGTTTATTGTTCCGTTTAGGTCGATATAATTACCCGAAGAAGTTCCCTGGGTTATATCAAGTAATCCGGTTGAATCGCTGACCATGAATGTTCCGTATAAACCATCTTCAACCAGGTCGGAAACTGTAATTTGTCCCCCATCGGCATAAATTGTCCCATACCCCGATGGACTTCCCATATCAAGATCGTAGATAGTAATCGCACTTAGAGGATTGGCAGTTAGCTGTCCTGTTGATGTAAGAAACAAATTGTCAATATACAAATTTGTATTTGCATAAACGTGTTCGTTGCAGTAGAAATTATTATTAATAATTGTTTGGCCATTAAAAAACAAGATATTCCCATCCGATGGTTTTGTTACATTATAAAATGTTTCGCCGTAACAATATTGATTCCCGGAAGAAGTAGTGAAAATCACTTTCCCCTGTCGTTCAAGAAAAGCCGATAAACCTGCTGTATTATTCCAATTTCCTCCAATTTCAATTATATGGTTATTCGAATCGAACATTCCATTTTCGATAGTAAGGTCTCCTTTTATTTTCAGAGTATCGGTATATGTGCCAACAAGGTCGACATCGGTAGGTACATTTATAATCAAGTTATTGAAGAAGTCTCCCTGGTTGGGTTCAAGATTTCCGGGGTTACCGGCAAACTCGAAGGTTCCGTCAAAGCAGTGGAAATGGCCACCATTATTATTGAGCGAACCATTCAATATAATTTTTTCTGATGAAAAAATATTTAATATTGATCCCGAAGAAATGGTAATATCACCATTTATCAATAAGTCATCGGTAGAATAACCACTTACAGCTATGTATGCCCCTCCCGATTTATCGCTTATTACATTGTGAAAATAGCAATCATCATCATAGCTACGAATGTATTTGGTTGTTGTGCCTTTGAACCATACTTTGCCATTATCGAGCTGGACATTTGCCCCGGACTGGAAATTCCAATTACCATAAACACGAAATTCTGCATTTGCGGTAATATTTGCCTGAGAACCCGGTTCCCAAAATATATCGCCATCGCAATACAAATCGGCATTGTTGTGGTCCATGGCAATTGTTCCATAAATAACTACATCATTCTCAACTTCCAGGTCGTACAGTCCAATAGTAAGAGTTGCCCCACTATGCACTGTTAATGAATTTGCATAAGCATTAACCGAGTTTATGTACGGGCTGTAAGTAGTTCCTGAAGGGATTACCACATCGGTTGTTGAAATGGGGACAGTATTATCGTTCCAGTTACCTGCTGTATTCCAATTCGTAGAAACATCGCCTTCCCAAATACCGCCCGATACTGTTTCAACCAAAATATCGACATTTGCAGAATTTGCATCGTTTGCCCAAACAACAAAACCATAATGGTCGGAATTGGCAATTGAAATATAAAAGCTTTTATCGCTAATCCCCGATTGGGTTGAATGAGCAATATAATCTCCACGATTTTGATAGTATTGCCCACCGAACGAGCTAAACAGCGCCATATCGAGATTGGCACTACCCGAATTATAGTCCATTGTAAATTCATAGACACCGGGGGTTAAATATACATCCCATATTTCGACCACATCGTTTGCTGTCCATGGGTGTATTGTTGTAGTTCCCACAGTAAGTGTTTCGTTATATCCTTCAAATTCGGTACGTGCATTTCCTGTCCCGCTATAACGATATGCCTTTACACCACGTGTTGTATTACTTAGGTGATGCTGGTCGAAAACAACAAAGTCGACAGGGGATATTGTAGCAGAGATTTCTACTTCGTTCAAAAAATCATCCGAATCATAAAACTTCATGCTCCAGTTGCTTGTACCGATGTCGTTGGTTCGGATGCCAACTGCGCCCCATGTTGAATAATTGTGGGTTAAATTGTAATATGTAGGGGTAGCAGTAGTGTTTTTGGCAATGTCGGAATTTAGAGAGGCATTAGCAATTGGCTGGGAAAGTTTAACGACAAAGACATCGCTCTCGCCATTGGACACCAAATTTACAACTCCGCTTCCCGGATCGAAATCAACTGTTTCGCCATATCTGCCAGTAAGATAAATATTGTCACTTACATCAGTTGCCATTGAATAAGCCATATTATGGCTATTTGCTCCCCCAATCATTTTTGCCCAATCGAAACTGCCTGAGGCATTTAATTTTAGAATATATGTATCCCAAAAATAGATGGAAGTAAGATTAGAAATCCCGCTCCCAGGATCAAAATCGGCTGTACCAATGAAAGTTCCTGTAGTATAAACATCACCGTGGCTATCAATAGAGATACTGTTACCATAATCGCAACCACTTCCTCCAACACTTTTAGCCCAAATATAATTTCCTGAGGAGTTTAGTTTTAGGATATATATATCATGGCACGCGCCTGCTGAAACAGATAAATTATTTGTTGCCGAACCGGGATTAAAATCTACTATCCCATAGTAATATCCAGTGGCATAAACATTACTGCTATTATCGAGGTCAATTGAATTACACATATCGATGCCTGATCCACCAATGCCTCCTGCCCATTGGAAGTTTCCCGATGAATTCAATTTAAAAATGAAAATATCGTAATCTCCGTTTGATGTAAGGTTGTACGTGCCGGAACCCGGATTAAAATCGACCGTGTTTTCAAATGTGCCTGCACCAAAAATATCACCTGAGCTATTTATAGCTATGGACTGGCCAATATCAAGGCCATTACCTCCGAAGCTTTTTGCCCAAACAAAGTTTCCCGATGAGTTTAGTTTTAATAAGAAAACATCGGTCGACGAACTGTTCGAAGTGATGTTGTAAACACCAGGGCCGGGATTGAAATCAACTGTGTTAACATATTTCCCAATCGTATAAATATTTCCGTTATTATCGATTTTGATACAATTGCCGCTATCAAGTGAAGATCCGCCAAAACTTTTTGCCCAAACGAAATTTCCGTTTGAATCAAGTTTTAAAATAAACGCATCCCACGACCCATTGCTACTGAGATAGTATGTTCCTGCACCAGGATCGAAATCCTCCGCCCCACCGCCAAATTGGCCAGTAACATACACATTGCAAGAATTGTCAATACATATTGCATTTCCAAAATCGTTGGATATTCCCAAAGCCTTTGCCCAAACAAAATTTCCAAAAGCATCCATCTTCATAATGAAGATTTCACCGTCAAGGGCTGCATTTAGATTATAAACACCGGGTCCGGGATCGAAATCAACAATGCCACTATAGCTGCCAACTGTATAGACATTCCCTGCATCATCAACTGTTACTCCTTTTCCTTCGTCAAATGAAGTACTGCCAATTCCTTTTACCCATTCAAACTGGGGGTCTTGTGCTAATAGAATCGCGCTAATGCATAACAAATTTAAAATTAATAAAAGTTTCTTTTTCATGACTTTGTAGTTTTAGTTAATAAATTATTTAATGTTTTCGTTATTGTTGATTATAAATTCATAATAGTCCTGAACTGTATCGGAGCTTGTGGTTATTTCAGATATTTTTGCTTCCGGAACACCGGTTTTGCACCAATTAACAAATTCAGATATATCGTTTTCTTTCCCTTCGGCTTCAATTTTTACGGTGTTTGAGTTTTGATAAACAGCATATCCACATATATTTAATTCTTCGGCAGCTTTCATTACCTGAAAAGTGAAACCAATATTTTGGAATTCGCCGGTAAGTAATATGTTCTTATGTTGAGTTTCCATCTCCGTAATTTTTCAACTAATATACGGTGGCGAAAAAGGGTTTTGCAAGTTTTTTGGTGGACATTTGGTGGACATTTCAGGAAATGCGACCTAATATTAAGTGGACAATTACAAAAAAAAATGTTCTTATTTGAATTCCATTATCACACATTGAATTAATGAGTTAGTGGAAAGAAGAAAAAATGCCGGGCATACAAAATAGGCTGCTGTGCAAACCAATCAGGTGGACATAACAAAATAATGTATGAAAATGGACATCAGATTTGTCGGAGGAAAACCAAAAAGTCGTCGTTGGTTTCGATATTTACTTTCTTTCTAAGCCTTTGACGGCTTTTAATAATTGCCGCAGTTGTTACATTCATTAAGTTGGCAATTTCTTTCGAACTCATATCAATTAACAAGTAGGAACATAAGCGTTGGTCGTTGGCAGTAAACGACGGGCATCGTTTTTTTAATTTCTCGAAAAAGCCGTGGTAAACTTCTTCGATTTGTTTTTTAAACACATTCCAGTCTTCTTCTATTATTTGTTTGCCGCTAATCAGCTCCTTTAATTTTCGTAACGATTGCGCATTATAATCTCCTGATTGCTCGATGTTTTCGATCCTGTTTACCAGTTTATTCAGTATTTGGTTCTTATTATGGATGCTCATCACAAGGGTCGACAACTCCCTGTTCTTCGCAATAATTTTTTCTTTTTGTAATTCATTAATTTTTTTCTCCGCAAATATCAGTTCGTCAAAACGTTTCTTTTCGGTTTCCGAAGTTTTTTTAAGTGCTTCATTTAATTGTTTTTCTTTTTCGTAAT
>JAYENH010000017.1:0-6191 GCA_034721995.1 Bacteroidota bacterium | reverse complement strand
TTGGAGAAATGAAACATAGCCTTTGATTTGTAACCGCTTTATTGTTACCGTAGTTTTCATCATTGGACTTTGGGCTATTACTCATAGATTTTATTTTAACAGGTATATGTCTTACCCTTCAATCCCAACCTATCGTTCAAATTCGTTTCAGTATTTCTTGAGCTTATTTCTTATGGTTTGAGTTCTGAAACTACTTTTTGTACTTCACGAAAAATGTCTATTTTTATTCTCCTTAAAATGGTAGTAAAAAAACTAATTAAAAAAACTAAAATACCTTGGCATTAATCTTAAACATAGAAACATCAACACAAATTTGTTCGGTTAGCTTAACACGAAACGGGAAATTAATTGCCTTGCGCGAAACTAACGAAGACAAATCACATGCTGCCCGGCTAACAGTTTATATCGACGAAATTGTTAAATCGCAAAATTTGCTTATTAACGATTTAGATGCAGTGGCTGTAAGCAAAGGACCCGGTTCTTACACCGGATTGCGCATTGGCGTATCGGTTGCCAAAGGTCTTTGCTATGGTGCAGAGAAACCTCTGATTGCCGTATCAACACTTCAGGCATTGGCCTTGCAGGTTTCGTCGGGGAACAAACCAGAAGTAAATGTAAAGGGCAATTCATGGTTTTGTCCAATGATTGATGCCAGAAGAATGGAGGTTTACACAGCCATGTTCGACATGGATAATAATATGCAAAATAAGATTTCTGCAAAAATTATAGATAGTTCCTCTTTTCCGGATATTTTAAATGATCGGCTTGTTTATTTCTTCGGAAACGGAGCAATGAAATGCAAAAACATTATTCAACACAAAAATGCCCGATTCATTGAAAATATAGAAACAAGCAGTGCAGATATGGCCACACTATCAGAAATCGCATTCCGCAAAAAACAATTCGAAGATGTGGCCTACTTCGAACCTTTTTACTTAAAGGATTTTATAGCTACTATTCCAAAGAAAAATATTTTACGATAAGCCGTACCAAGCAATTTTATATATTTGTTGATTAATTCAAACTGATTATTGATCGGATATGAAAAAATATTTAATTGTAATAGTTGCCTTTATTGTTGTTGCTGGAATATCAAATTCGCTGTTTGCTCAACACATTTATATTAAAACAGATATTCTTGGCCCATTGGTCGAAAATCCCTTTTCAATAGGTTTTGAAAAAAACAACCGCAAACCCGGTTCGTTTGTAATTAGTTTAGAAGGTGGGTATTACATGCGCGACAAAGGTTATGATTTTGAACAAGTAAACTGGAGAAAAAAAATTACAGGATTTGGCATTGTTCCTGAATACAGGCGATATTTAAGATATACAAGTAATATGAACCGTCCGAAAGGGGTTTTTATTGGTACTTATGCAAAAATACTCAAGTTAAAATATACTCAAGAATGGGAAACCAGCAAGGCTGATGTAACAGAAAAAAACTGGGCTTTCGGTATTGGCCTCAATGCCGGTTACAAATATAAAAAGCCTTACTCTCACTTTTTCATGGAAGCTGTTCTTGGTGCAGGCATAGGGGTAATCGATTTTGATAATTTCGATAACGACTATTTTCCCGATCATTTTCTTTTGGCCAGGTTTGAGTTTTGTATTGGTTATGCTTTTCAGTAATTCTCTGCAAGAAAACACAAAATCAGTTTAAAACGATGCCCTCAAGTGGGAATCCTGAACATTGAACCGGGAATTCTAAACCTTTACGTAAACAACTTTTTTGGTATCGAAAAACTCTTCGCTAAAGAATTCGCTAATAGGATAAATCTCAGAAAAACACTTTATTCCTTGAAGTTCCCCTTCAAGATTTCCCCCTTTTAGCGAGAGAATGCCATTCGACAAACTGTTGTTCGATTCCCTGCCTACATTGTTCTTAACCCAATTCATAAACACCGGCATCCGGGTAACTGCACGGCTAATAACAAAATCATATTTTTTACCAATAAGGAACTCTGCATTTGCATGTTCGGCAATCATATTTTGCAATCCAATTTCTTCGGAAACTGCATTTACTACTTTAATTTTTTTTCTGATAGCATCGATAAGGTAAAAATGACAAGTGGGAAATAAAATTGCGAGCGGAATTCCGGGAAAGCCGCCTCCGGTACCAACATCAAGAATTTTTGTGCCGGGTGCAAACTCAATAACTTTTGCAATAGCAAGCGAATGTAAAATATGGCGTTCGTATAAATTGGAAATATCTTTCCGAGAAATAACATTTATCTTTTCGTTCCAGTTTTTATACAACTCGCCAAGTTGGGCAAATTGATTTTGCTGATCAGAAGATAAATCAGGAAAGTATTTAAGGATGCTGTCCAAGTTTGGCTTATTTTAACTTTACTTCTGAATTTTTCAGAATATTATATAACAATTCGCGCGCCCTGAACAATTGAGCTTTTACAGTACCAATTGGCAGGGTAAGTTCATCTGCAATTTCTTCGTAAGAAAATTCCTTAAAATAGCGATACTCTATAAGTATCCTGTAGCGCGGTTTTAAGTTTTTAACTACCAACTGCATCAGGTTTGCTTTTTGCTGATTAATGAGAGTTTCTTCAGGAGTAAGAGCGTCGGACTCAAGTACTATTTGTCGTTCGTTTTCCTTATCGGTACCACCACCATCAATTGATATCAAAGTTGCCCTTTTTTTCCTAAGAAAGTCGATACAATTATTGGTAGCTATTTTAAACAACCATGTACTAAAAGCATAACTTGGACTATACTGCTGAATGTTCTTAAATGCTTTTCCGAAAGCTTCGATGGTTAAATCGTCAGCATCGTCTTTATTCGACACCATTTTCAATAGCATGAAATAAATTGCATCACGATATCTTGACATTAAATCAGAAAATGCTTTTTGGTCTCCTTCCCGTGCCAGTAGCACTAAACGAAAATCTTCCCTGCCTTTATCCGATAAATTTGAATAATCTTCCATGCTAATTTCTGTTTGCGAGAATATTTCGACGAAAATAAAAAAAAATCATGTCCGAAAATAAATTGAACTGAAAGTTTTCTTTTTTTTTTAAAACTCTGTCGGAATAAAGATAGAATAGAAAGCATACTTTTGTCAAAAATAACTTACATGGATTTTTCTGAAGAACTTAAAAAGCTGAAGGCTGATTTTTTAACCAACCAAAATGGAGTAGTGGTTGAATTAATGGAAAACAGAGGTTTACGATATGAAATAAATTATGGCCTTTCATCATTTCAAATCAAATCGATTGTAAAGAAATACCTGCCTAATCAGGATTTTGCCGATTTTCTTTTTCAGCAGGAAATACGCGAAGCAAAATTAATTTCCTTTTATCTTTCGATACCCGAAAAATTCGATGAAAAGAAATTAGACAATCTGGTTGATAATCTTTTTAATGCCGAATTGGTTGAACAGGCATGTATGAATTTATTAGATAAAGTTGAAGCATCGGCCAAAAACTTGTTCAAATACTGCCAAAATGATAATGAATTTGTAAAGATGACAGGCTATTTACTATTGGCACGATTATCTCAAATGGGGCAAAAGTTTTCAAATAGCAATTTGAATTTGTTCTTTAAATTTGTGAAAAAAGATATTTTTACTAAAAATCCATCTGTAAGAAATAGCATAGGCAGGGCATTACGAGTAGTAGCAGGCAAATCTCAGTACAATAAAACAAATGTACTGCAAGTTTGTCATTATTGCGAAAACAGCAAGCATCCCGGTGCATTATGGATTGCAGAGGAAGTGAAGTTGGGGATTGGATATTAGATATTTGAATTAACCACATAAGGCTCATAAGAACACATTAGAAAAAACTGATATTAAAATATTACAATGTAGCAATCTAAAAATTTAACAATTTAAAATATGATATTCAACTCATCGAACCCTGCTTTGAAAAAAGCTTTTCAAACTACGGGATATGCAAATACAGAAAGCGGTACAATGTCCCTAAAAGGAACGATAAACAAAAGCCTGATAAGTTTACTTTTGGTATTGACTGCGGCAAGCTATACCTGGAACATGTTTTTTAATGGAAGTCCATCGGCAAACACTTATATGATAGTTGGCGGTATTGGCGGTTTCGTAGTAGCCCTGATTACTATATTCAAAAAAGAATGGGCACAATACACCGTTCCTGTTTATGCCATTCTCGAAGGATTGTTCCTTGGTGGTATTTCGGCTTTTTATGCTGCTTACGCAAGTGCCGGGGCCGAAGAAGGAATTGTGAGTAGTAAGATAGTAGTAAAAGCTGTTACTCTTACATTTGGAGTATTTTTTGCCATGCTGTTTGCCTATCGCTCGGGCTTGATAAAAGCCACAAACAAATTCAAGAAAGGAATAATTGCCGCCACAGGAGGAATCGCCATTGCCTACTTTCTTGCCATAATGCTGAGTTGGTTTGGCATCGACCTCGATTTCTTTTACGGAAACTTTATGTTGTCAATTGGCATCAGCTTGTTTATTGTAGCTATTGCTGCTCTAAACCTAATCCTTGATTTCGATTTTATTGAACAAGGTTCGCAAATGGGCTTGCCAAAATACATGGAGTGGTACGGAGCTTTTGGCCTGATGGTAACCCTTGTGTGGCTATACATCGAAATATTAAGGTTGCTTGCCAAATTAGGAGGACGAGACTAATATAGCTTAAAAGGCTAAAAGTTTCCGGGATAGAAAGTTTGAAAGTTTGTATTTTTGAAGAATGGCTGCTATGGATAATATACTTAGCGAAAAACGAAAATTTTATCATAGCCTGGTTTTTCCGGGTCTCTTTTTAATTTCAATATGGTTAATAAAACTTTTTGAAATTACCCTGAACACCGGTTTTAGTAAGCTTGGTATTTATCCACTTAAAATATTTGGTTTGCCCGGAATAGTTCTTTCACCTTTTCTGCATGGCGATTTAAAACATTTGATCTCCAACTCAGTCCCTGTTTTTATTTTGTGGGTTGCGATTATTTATTTTTATCGTGGAATCGGGCACAGGGTTGTAATAATAAGCTGGTTGATGACAGGCATTTTTGTGTGGCTTATCGGTCGGCCAAGCTTCCATATTGGTGCCAGCGGATTGGTTTATGCTTTTGCTGCGTTCCTGTTTTTTAGTGGAGTTTTAAGACAGGATAACCGCTTGCTCGCTATTGCTCTGGCAGTTGCTTTTATGTATGGCAGTATGATTTGGGGTATATTCCCACAAGACCCAAAAATTTCTTTCGAGGCTCACGCCATGGGTTTGTTTAGTGGTTTGGCACTCGCTATTTATTACCGGAAAGAAGGCCCCAAACGCAAAAAATATTCATGGGAAATTGAAGAAGAAGAGGAGAGAAAAGAGGAAGAGAAACGAGAACTAACCCCCGGCCCTACCGATTATTCATCAGAAAATATAGAAATAAAGTATATCTGGAAAGAGAAAGAATAAAGTCGGAAGTCCGAAGTCGGAAGTCCGAAGACGGAAGTCGGAAGTCGGAAGACGGAAGAAATTTTAATTACTGACTGTGGACTGGCGACTGTGGGCTAAAAAAGTGGGGCGGGAACTTTACAGCATGTTTCCCTCCAAAACAATTACCCAGACAGTGTTGATTAAGAATTAACTTCCGTTTTAGCCTGAATACACTGCAAAGAACCCTTATGCCCCGATATAGATATTGCTTGAAATATCCATTCTCAATAAAATATCCCATCATTAAAACAAACCAGATTTTGATACGGGAAAAATGCAAATAGGTTGTGTATATATTATTCGAAAAGTACCCACCAAAAAAAGTTTAACGACATTAGTTTTTTCGCTAATAATGTAAAAGCACAGGGTGTAGCGCAGTGTAACCCTGTGAATGTGAAAAATTAAAAATGAATAAAGGGCTGAAAGCCCGAAATGTAAAAGCACAGGGTGCAGCGCAGCGAAACCCTGTGTTAAATGGAATAACGAAAATAAAGGGCCCATCGCCTTAGGCGAGACATGTGAAAGCCCGCCATGTAAAAGCACAGGGTGCAGCGCAGTGTAACCCTGTGAATGTGAAAAATTAAAAATGAATAAAGGGCTGAAAGCCCGGCATGTTTACATTGTGTTGGTATCGCCCATTCAGGGCTTTTTATTGTTTGGTGTTTGATTACACAGGGTTACACTTGCCTACGGCAAGATTCACCCTGTGCTTTTACATATCGGGCTTTCAGCCCTTTAAGCCCTGAAAGGGCGATATGTAATAGCACAGGG
>JAYENH010000016.1:0-6192 GCA_034721995.1 Bacteroidota bacterium | reverse complement strand
GCAACCAGGATGTTGTATGCAAAGTAGGCAATGATCCCTACAATAAGGCCTGCCACAGTTGTAACCATGGCGGTATAAATACCACTCGACAATACAGATACATCAATATTGTTTCCGGCACTTGCCATATTATAAAATGCCTCGATCATTCCCATTACCGTTCCGAGAAAACCAATCATTGGAGCTCCACCCGATATGGTGCCCAGTGTTGGTAAGCCTCGTTCTAATTTTGAAATTTCGAGCTTGCCTACATTCTCGATAGCGGCATTAACATCGCCCAACGAGCGCCCCAGGCGGCTAATCCCTTTTTCCATCATTTTGGCAACCGGGCTTTCGGTAGATTTGCATAAAGCAAGTGCCGAATCGATTTTACTATCAAGGATGTATTCCTTGATACTGTTCATAAAAGTTTTATCCTCGCGAGCGGCTTTCCTAATAGCAAAATAGCGTTCAATAAAAATATAAACGGCTATTATTGAGAGCACTCCGATTGGAATCATAATCCAACCGCCTTTAAAAGCAAGATCGATAAACGACAGGGTCATTTTTGTTCCTTCTTCGGCGGCACCTTCGTTGAGGTTTATTTGCATCAATGTGAATAATGACATATTTTCTTAAATTATTTTTGCGGGCAATTTATAAAAAAAACGGGATACACCATTGTATAGTATATCCCGTTTCCTGAAAAAGAAATCAACAGATTTTTCAACTATCCTACAGGAGGAACAATTTGCATCTGTAAATAATATACTGCAGCACCTGCAAGATAACCAGCCAAAGCTAAAAGACTTATTTTTTTAACATACCAAATAAAATCAATTTTCTCGAGGCCCATTGCTGCAACACCGGCAGCCGAACCAATAATAAGGATACTTCCTCCTGTTCCGGCACAGTAGGCCAGGAATTGCCAGAATTCGCCATCAACAATAAAATCGGCCATGAAACCCACTGTCCCGGGATCAACAATCGGATACATGCCCATGGCTCCGGCAACAAGTGGCACATTATCGACAATGGACGAAAGGATACCAATAATAATGTTGATAATATAAATATTGTTGAATGTATCTTTTAAAGCTATTGACATTATTGCTAAATGCCCGGCTGACTGCAATGCAGCTACTGCTGTAAGGATACCGAGGAAGAAGAAGATAGTAGGTACATCAACTTTTTGCAATATGCCAACAACCGTAAGTTTCCTTTTGTCTTCCAATGGTTTGTTGCGGTGCATTATTTCGGTAACAAGCCAAATTACACCCAAGCCAAACAACATTCCCAGATAAGGTGGCAGATGAGTTACTGTTTTAAAAACCGGAACAAAAAGAAGTGCGCTAACACCCATTATCAAAAGCAAATTGCGTTCGAATTTAGTCGTAAATTCACGAATCTCGCCGTTTTCTAATTGAGGCCGTGTAACATTTCCCTTTACAGTAAAAGTAACAATAAGCAAAGGAACAATCATGGTAACCAAACTGGGGACTATTACATACATAATGATATTCAGGGCCGTAATCTGTCCTCCAATCCAAAGCATAATGGTTGTAACATCGCCAATAGGCGACCAGGCTCCACCGGCATTAGCTGCAAGGACAACCATACTTGCAAAGAACCAACGTGTTTTTTTGTCGTCGATTAATTTGCGCAAAAGTGCAACAAGAACAATTGTGGTAGTTAAATTATCCAATGCGGCAGACATGAAAAAAGTGAGGAAACTTAAAATCCATAGAAGTTTGACTTTATTTGTCGTTTTGATAGCATCAGTAATAGGTTTGAAACCCTGGTGCTGGTCGATGGTTTCAACAATGGTCATGGCACCAAGCAGGAAGAAAAGGATTTCTGCAATTTCGATAAGATGATGTTCGAGGTCGTGCTTTACAAAGTGAAGCATGTCATGACCGTTTTCAACTATTCCTTGCCAGGCCTGTGTTGCATGACCATCCTGTGCATTCGGCAGAACATAATGTTCAACTGCTTCTTTCATTTCTTTTGCAATTTGCCATGCAGGACTTAATCCCAGATCAAGAATTCCCGAATAATTTAAGGCATACAATGCCCAAAGAACTGTACCTGTCAACAATGCCGATGCAGCTTTGTCGATCTTCAACGGATGCTCAAGGGCAATCATTGTGTACCCCAAAACAAAAATCACTACCATTAGTATAAACATAGTTTGTTGTTTTTTAGTTAGTTATTTGAATATCTTATTGTTTTTAACATTTCGGCAAATATATATATGTTGATTAATATATAGGTGCTACTTGCTTAATTTAGAAACATTAAAAAGTGGAAGGGCAATTTGTCGTACAGCCAATGATTCATTTTATCTAAATTTGTCGTTTCAATTCTTACAGTATTATGAAAAAATTGTCAGGACGAATAGAATATTATTTTTGCTTGCATCTAAGAATTGTACAAACAATAAGCTATCATGACAAAAGATTATAATAATTTAGTCCGTTTGCAGAATTTATTGCACAGTTTTGTAAATAATGCAATCCCTTTTGTTTGTTATCGTTTGCCTCAAAGCTCATCCATTATTGTTTCTGTTTTTAATCAGCATAAAATAAAAGAGATCAATAATTCTGAAGATATCCGAAATGAGGGCTTCGTTTTTTATCCTTTTGATGCCAACAAAGAAACTCCGGGTTTATTTATCGAACCATCTTTTTCATTTAGTAATGAAAATATTCCCACTGATTTCTCTTTTGATTTCTCGAAAAGTGAACCCCAAAATCTTAATTTTCCAAATCGGGTTATTCAATCAGAAAAAATAGTAAGACAAAATTATTTTATCGGTATTACTGAAATTTTAAAAAAGATAGATAATGCAAGCATAGATAAAGTTGTGCTTTCGCGCACAAAATATATTTCTGATTGTTCTATAAATCGCGCTCCAGATATTTTAATAGAATTGATTAAATCTTACGATAACGCCTTTGCTTATTTATTGTTTATTCCCGGAAAAATGGCATGGATGGGAGCCAGTCCCGAAATATTAATCGAGTCTGATGGCGAAAATTTCAGGACTATATCTTTGGCAGGTACTGTACTTTGTGAAAAACATGAGGAAAAAATCTGGAACAAAAAAGAACTGCACGAGCAAAAACTTGTTAGCAGTTTCATCGAAGATACACTTATCAAAAATAATGTACGGGAATTGAAGCAGAAAGGCCCTTTCACTGTTCGTGCGGGAAATTTATTTCACCTGCGAAGCGATTTTACTTTTAAATCTTACGCCCAAAAATTTTCAAAAATTGCATTCGACCTTCACCCGACACCTGCTGTTTGCGGGCTTCCGCAAGATTTGGCTAAGGAAATTATTTTGAAAGTAGAAAAACACAATCGACAATATTATTCAGGATTTCTTGGTCCTGTTAAAAATGGCAAAAGCAATTTATATGTGAATCTAAGATGTATGCAATTTTTAAATAATGGTTTGGTGTTATATGCGGGTGGAGGAATTGTAAAAGGTTCGGAGCCGGAAAAAGAATGGGCCGAAACTGAAAATAAAACAAAAACGCTTTTGTCGATTATCGAAAAAATATCGAAATTCGCCTGAAAATTTTTTATGACAACTGACAAAACAGAAATAACACATCTTGCCGAAATCCTTTACAGGAAAGGCCTGCGCACTGCAATCATTTCGCCTGGCAGCCGTAATGCCCCATTGGTAATGGCTTTCAACAGGCACAAGGGCATCGAATGTTTAAGCATTATCGACGAAAGAAGTGCAGCATTTTTTGCTCTTGGCATGGCTCAACAAAGCTGCATCCCTGTTGTCATTATTTCAACATCGGGCACGGCAGCACTGAATTATGCACCCGCAATTGCCGAAGCCTTTTACCAGGAAATACCACTGATAATTTTAACTGCCGATCGTCCGGTTGAGTTTATCGACCAGGCCGAGGGGCAAGCAATAAGGCAGAAGGGGATTTTTGCTAATTACATTAAAAAATCATTCGAATTACCGCAACAAATATACTCTTCGGATGATTTATGGTACAACGACCGAATTGTTTCAGAAAGCTTCAATCTTGCCACAACAGGCAGGCCGGGGCCGGTGCATATAAATGTTCCGTTTCGTGAACCACTGTATGGAGTTGCCGAAGCGCATAACAAAAACATAAAAATAATTGAACAAGTATCAACTTCCCGACAACCAAGCCAACCAATATTAGAAAAACTTATTTCGACATGGAATTCCTATCAAAAAAAAATGATAGTAAGCGGAATGTTGAAGCCCGATATAGAGTTGAATCATGAGCTTAACATGATTTCATCCGACAATAGCTTAGTTGTTTTAACCGAAACAACATCGAATTTAAACGGCAAAAACTTTTTTCCCTGCATCGACAAAATACTCAGTAGTTTTGATGATAATGAGGCTGGGGAGTTTGCTCCTCGCTTGCTTGTTACAATTGGCAGCCATGTAATATCAAAAATGTTAAAATCATTTCTTCGGAATCATACTCCCATAGAACATTGGCATATCGAAGCATCAGGGCTTGCTCCCGACACGTATCAAAGCCTTACTAAAATCATTCAGCAAAACCCGGCTGACTTTTTTAAAATTATAAATGAATCAAAAATAAATACAGATAGTAATTTCAGGGAATTATGGCAGAAACGTGATATTGACAATGAAAATTTACATGCTAAATATTTATCAAATTTGCCCTTTTCTGATTTGAAAGTGTATGAACAAATCCTGAAGGCTGTACCTGAATTCAGCAATTTGCAGATGGCCAATTCTGCAGGTGTTCGTTATGTTCAACTTTTCAGGCCTTTCAAGCAACTTAGCTATAATGCAAACCGTGGAACAAGCGGAATAGACGGATGCACATCGACAGGAGCAGGTGCTGCACATTTCAGCAAAATACCAACTACTCTTGTTACAGGCGACATTGCATTTCTGTACGATTCGAATGCACTATGGAATAAACATTTGCCCGATAATCTGAAAATAATAATTGTTAACAATTCGGGAGGTGGAATTTTTCGTTTTATTTCCGGCCCATCGGGAGTTGAAGAGTTAGAAGAATATTTTGAAACAAAACATGATATTACTGTAAAATATATAGCAAAAAATTTCAATGTCGATTATTTGTTTTGTGATAAACCAAACGAGCTTAACGATTGTTTGAAATGGCTATATAAGAACACAAAAAAAACAGCTATTCTGGAAATTAAAACACCGGCAAAAGAAAGTGCCGAAATTTTAAAGTCGTATTTTAAATTTATGAAAAGAAAAATATGAAAAGACAGTGGACAACAATAAAAGAATACGAGGATATTTTATTTGAATTTTTCGAAGGCATTGCAAAAATCACAATAAACAGGCCACGATACAGAAATGCTTTTACACCTACAACCACCGGCGAAATTAGCGATGCCCTGCACATTTGCCGCGAAAATCAGGATATAAATGTAGTGGTTTTGACCGGTGCCGGCGATAAGGCATTTTGCAGTGGTGGCGACCAAAACGTTAAAGGCCACGGCGGTTACATCGGGAAAGATGGAGTTCCACGGCTGAATGTATTAGAGGTACAAAGGCAAATAAGGTCGATGCCCAAACCCGTTGTTGCTATGGTAAATGGTTATGCAATTGGTGGTGGCCATGTTTTACACGTAATCTGTGATTTAAGTATTGCCTCGGAAAATGCCATTTTCGGACAAACGGGACCAAAAGTCGGGAGCTTTGATGCAGGTTTTGGCTCGTCATATCTTGCCAGGATTGTGGGGCAAAAAAAAGCCCGCGAAATATGGTTCCTTTGCGAGCAATATTCGGCACAAGAGGCTTTAGACATGGGGCTTGTGAACAAAGTTGTACCACTAGGAAAGTTAGAAGACACAGTTGTGGAATGGGCAAAAAAAATGATGCAGCACAGCCCCATGGCCCTAAGGATGATAAAAATGGGCTTAAACGCAGAACTCGATGGGCAGGCCGGGATTCAGGAATTGGCAGGAAATGCAACCCTGCTTTATTACCTGACCGAAGAAGCTCAGGAAGGGAAAAATGCCTTTTTGGAAAAACGCAACCCCGATTTTCATAAATATCCAAAGTACCCGTAGAGGCGAGGAAGAGATGGAGAGAGAGGGAGAGAGGGAGAGAGGGAGAGAGGAAGAGAGAGAGAGGGAGAGATGGAGCGAAAGGGCGAGGGAGCGAAAGAGAGAAAGGGCGAGGGAGCGAGA
>JAYENH010000015.1:0-6217 GCA_034721995.1 Bacteroidota bacterium | reverse complement strand
AGGTAGTCAAGTAGGTAGTCAAGATGGGTTGGTAGATGGGTTGGTAGATGGGTTGGTAGAAAGTCAACAAGAAATAATCAGAATGATAGCTAAAGACCCTCATGTTTCTAAGAAAGAAATGTCAGAACACATTGGGATTAGCACAACAGCAATAGATAAAAATATAGTAAAGTTAAAAAATTTGAAAGCCTTGATCTTTGAATTTTTAGAGACTCCCACAAATAAATGAAATATCAAAATCAATCTAAAACACATATAATGACAAAAAAAATATCAATAATAGTAGCAATAGCCGAAAATTACGCAATTGGGTTAAACAACGATTTGCTTTGGCACATCTCCGACGACCTGAAAAGGTTTAAGAAACTCACAACAGAAAATGTTATTGTAATGGGAAAACGAACATTTCATTCCCTGCCCAAAGGTGCATTGCCCAATCGCGAAAACATGGTTATTACTGATCAACCCGGCGAAATTATCGAAGGATGTACAATGGCATATTCCATTGAGGATGCCATTGAAAAAATGTCATCAGAAAAAGAAAACTTTATAATTGGCGGGGGCATGGTGTACAAACAATTCCTGCCCCTGGCCCAAAAGCTATATCTTACCCGTGTTCATGCGAGTTTCGATGCCGATACCTTTTTTCCCGAAATTAATTTCGATGAATGGGAAACATTGGAAAAGCAGGAAGTTGAGGCAGGTGGCAAAAATGAATTCGCACATACTTATATGGTGTTAAGGAGATAGGGCGAGAGAGCGAAAAAGAAAAGGCGAGGGAGCGAGAGGGTGAAGGGCATAGCCGTCAAGCTAAGATTTTTTCTCATGCACTATTGCCATACTCCCCATCGCTCCATTGTTCCATCACTCCAATATTCCATGTAAAGCGTTTGTTAATTGCAGTCAAAAGGCTGACATTTGCCCGTCACAAAATTAGTGAATGAAAGATTTAACCAAAGGTAAAGAAAGCAAGCTGATTTGGAAGTTTGCAATACCCATGCTGTTGGGCAATGTGTTCCAGCAACTGTACAATATTGTCGACAGTTGGGTGGTGGGCAATTACCTCGGCAAAGAAGCGTTGAGCGCAGTGGGCGCATCTTTTCCATTAATATTTCTGTTGATTTCGCTGGTGATAGGTATTGCAATGGGATCGACCATAATTATTTCGCAGTATTTCGGGGCAAAGGATTACGAAAAGGTCAAAGTAAGTATCGATACCTTGTACATCATCATATTTTTCTCTTCTCTGTTTATTACTGCAATTGGCCTGCTTTTTTCGCAGGAAATTTTCCGGTTAATAAAACTTCCCGAAGAGGTAATCCCCGATGCCATTGCATATTTCAATATTTTTATATCAGGAAGTATCTTTATGTTTGGCTTTCACGGAACAAGTGCAATACTTCGGGGGATGGGCGACTCTAAAACCCCGCTCTATTTTATGATTTTCTCGACCATAGTAAATATAATCCTCGACCTTTTGTTTGTGGTAAAGTTCGGAATGGGCATCGAGGGCGTTGCCTATGCTTCGGTCATTGCCCAATCAGGAGCTTTTATTACGGCAATAATTTATCTGAACAAAACTCACAAGCTAATCAGAATATCATTCATAAAGTTTAGGTTCGACAAAGACATATTCTTTAAAAGCGTAAAAATCGGCATCCCGTCGGGTTTGCAGCAAACCTTTGTGGCACTGGGAATGTTGGCACTTTTCCGCATAGTAAACGATTTTGGCACATCAACCATTGCGGCTTACTCTGTAGCTCTCCGCATTGACACCTTTGCCTCGATGGCTGCAATGAATTTTGCAGCTGCTCTGGGGGCGTTTGTCGGGCAAAACATGGGAGCCAACAAACAAGACAGGGTAAAAGCCGGGTTGTTTGCCACCTTGCGGATGACAGGCATAATCTCGGTTACAATCTCAATTATTGTTATTTTCTTCGGAAAGGAATTGATGGCCTTTTTTAGCAGCGATGCAGAAGTAATCTCATCGGGCGAAACTTATTTGCAAGTTGTAGGCGGGTTCTATATAATTTTCTCGTCGATGTTCGTTATCAATGCTGTTTTCAGGGGCTCGGGCGATACTCTGATGCCAATGTTTATCACACTGTTTGCCCTGTGGATTATCAGGGTGCCATTGTCGTGGTGGCTTTCGACCATTTATGGCGAAATTGGCATTTGGTGGGGAATCCCGGCAGGATGGTTTACAGGCATGAGTTTATCGCTGACATATTATTTTACCGGCCGCTGGAAATCGAAAGTGATAGTAAAACATAGGGATTGATGATTTACGATTTACGATTGATGATTGATGATTATCAATTTATTATTTATTTATGAAAAACAACAAGTTAAAACAAAGCTATTTACATGATTTCAAAACAAAAGAAAGATTTTATCTTTATTCTAATTATCAGTATTTTGTTATTGCTGACAATACCTTTTTTAACCGACAGCAAAGAACCAACATATAGCGAGCAAATCGACATTTTAAAGGAAGAGTTATTGTCGGCACCAAAAGTTGAAAGTGTACTTAAATATGGGCTGACAGTCGATTCATTTAATATTCAGGAAAAAAAAGTAAGAAGAAACCAAAATCTGTCCGATATTCTTGTTCAGCAAAATATCTCATATCAACAAATCGACGAACTGGTAAGGGTTTCCGATACTTTGTTCGATGTGCGTAAAATGAAGGCCGGCAATAAATACTCTTTGTTTTTTAATAAAGACAAAACCGACAGCCTTGAATATTTTGTGTACGAAATATCGGCCTTGAATTTTATCGTGTACAATTTCGCCGATTCGGTACTTGCCCGGCTTGGACAAAAAGAAAAAACCATTTTACGGCAATACGCATCTGGCACAATCGAATCGTCGCTTTGGAATGCCATGAAAAACAACAATGTAAATCCGGTGCTATCGGTTGAATTATCTGAGATTTATGCCTGGGTAATCGACTTTTTCGGTATCCAAAAGGGCGATGTCTTTAAAGTAATTTATGAAGAACAATTTGTAGACAGCCAATCGATTGGCATTACAAGAATTTTCGCAGCCTGTTTTACCCATAACCAACATGAATTTTGGGCTTATGAATTTTTGCAAGACAATGAGTGGAGCTTTTACGACGAAGAAGGGAACAGCCTGCGAAAAGCATTCCTGAAAGCCCCATTACGATTTTCACGCATCAGCAGCCGCTTCTCGCATAGCCGAATGCACCCTGTGTTAAAAATAAGAAGGCCACACCATGGAATAGATTATGCTGCGCCCACCGGCACTCCTGTACATTCGATTGGCGATGGCAAAGTGATAAAAAAAGGCTATCAGAAAAGAGGGGGCGGACGTTATGTCAAAATCAAACACAACTCGGTATATACAACTGTATATATGCACTTCTCGAAATTCGCCAGTGGCATAAGTGTTGGCTCCTTTGTTAAGCAAGGGCAAACCATTGGTTATGTTGGCAGATCGGGTTTGGCTACCGGGCCGCATTTAGATTTCAGGGTATATAAAAACGGGCAGGCCACCGACCCCTTAAAAATAAAATCGCCACCCGTTGAACCCATAAAAAATGAAAACCTGGAATTATTTGGCCAAACCATAATAAAATACAATGCAGAGCTTAAGCACTACGAGAAGTAGGAATGTCTAACACCTGGCTTATGCGACAATTTAGTTCATGATAGATCAGGAGTTCAAAAAACATATAAATTCATTTTTGGGGAATTTGCTCGTTTCTCATTAATCAATCACAAGGATTTGTCCGTATTCGCACATCAAGCAATTATCATCGTACATTAAATTATCTCAAGCCAAAGCAACAATCAATGATAAAGCACACATTATCAGAAATAAATAATATTTTGCATTATTATTGTAAAGCGGCAACAAATTTTTGAAAAATCAATTTGAAATATTGAAATCAGACTTTATAGAATTAATTACTTTTACCAAAAATTTAAAATTTAATCAGAGATTTTATGAAAACAAGAATTTTAACAGGGATTTTAGCAGTAGTATTAGTTTTTGGAAGCTCGGCACGTGCCGACGAGGGCATGTGGCTTCCGTTTTTAATCGGTCAAAAAAAATATGCCGAAATGCAAAGACTTGGGCTAAAACTATCGCCTCAACAAGTGTACGATATTAACAATGCAAGCCTTAAAGATGCCATTGTACGTCTTGACGGGGGCAATTGTACCGGCGAAATAATTTCTTCGGAAGGCTTGTTGTTGACCAATCACCATTGCGGATATGGTGAAATACAGGCACATTCGAGCGTCGAACACGATTATTTAACCGATGGTTTCTGGGCTATGACCCGAAATGAAGAATTGGAAAACGATGGTAAAACGGCATCTTTTCTTATCAGGATCGAAGATGTTACCCAGCAGGTACTTGCCAATGTTACCGATACCATGACAGAAGGCGAACGTAGTAGTGCTATTAATAAAATAGCTAATAAAATAGAAAAAGATGCTATTGGCGATACACATTACGAAGCAAGCGTACGCAGCATGTTTGCAGGCAACGAGTATTACTTGTTTGTGTACGAAACTTTTTTAGATGTACGACTGGTAGGTGCGCCTCCTTCATCAATTGGAAAATATGGTGGCGACACCGACAACTGGATTTGGCCTCGTCATACAGGCGATTTTTCTTTGTTCAGGGTGTATATGGCTCCCGATGGTTCTCCGGCAGAATTCTCAAAAGAAAATGTACCTTACAAGCCAAAGCATTTCCTGCCTGTTTCATTAAAAGGCGTTCAGGAAAGCGATTATGCTATGATTTTTGGTTATCCCGGCACTACCGACCGCTATTTGACTTCGTATGGTGTTGAGCTGAAAATAGATCAGTTGAATCCTACCACAGTGAAACTCCGCGATATTAAAATGAAAATAATGAAAGAGGAAATGGATAAAAGCGATAAAGTGCGTATCCAATACTCAAGCAAATACGCATATCTCGGAAACTTCTGGAAAAAAGACGGTGAAGAAACAAAAGCCCTGAAAAGATTAAAAGTTGCAGACCAGAAGCGCGATATTGAAAAGAGGTTCGACAAATGGGCAAATGCAAATAATGAGAGAAAAGAAAAATATGGCAATGTAATTTCCGATTTCGAAGAGTATTACAAGGTGAAAACAGAAAGCCAATCGAAAAAAGCCTGGTGGTATGTTATCGAAAGCACCTTTATGCAGGGATGCGAAATACTTACTTTTGCCCAAAAATCAAGAGGCTTAAAGGGCATGTTGAAAATGGAGAAAGACCCTGCCCCTATGGTAGAAAAAATGCGTGAAGCTGCCAAAGACCATTTTAAAGATTACAATCAAAATATCGACAAGGCAATTCTTGCGGCAATGTTTAAAGCTTATTCCGAAGATATTTCAGAAGAACTTCAACCGGAAATATTCAAAGAAATCAACAAAAAATATAAAGGTGATTGGAGCAAATATGCCGATTATGTTTTCAAAAAGTCGGTTTTTGCAAGCGAAGATCAGTTGAATGATTTTTTAAAAAAGCCTAAATTAAAGAAATTGGAAAAAGACCCGGCCATCCTTGCCATTAATTCATTAATTGGTGTGTTAATGAATTTGAATGCAGAGGAGGGGGCAATGAATACCAAATTCGACAAGGCAAAGCGTTTGTTTATCGATGGTTTACGCAAAATGAATTCTGACAAAAGCTATTACCCCGATGCAAATTCGACCATGCGTTTAACTTATGGTGTGGTAAACGATTATGTACCGCGCGATGCTGTTGAATATGATTTTATCACCTATCTCGATGGCGTAATGGAAAAAGAAGACCCAACAAACGAGGAATTTATTGTTGCCCCAAAGTTGAAAGAATTGTACGAAAAGAAAGATTATGGCCAATATGGCATGGGCGACAAAATGCCTGTTTGCTTTATTGCCAACCTCGATATTACAGGAGGTAATTCAGGTAGCCCTGTTATTAATGGTAATGGCGAATTAATAGGTACGGCCTTCGATGGTAACTCCGAGGCCATGAGTTCCGATATCCAGTTCGATCATGACCTGCAAAGGACAATAGTTTGCGACATTCGCTATGTTCTTTTTGTTATTGATAAATATGCAGGTGCCAAACACCTGATTGACGAAATGGAGATTGTGAGATAGTTTGAAGACGGGCAACCGAAGTTAGAAGGAAAGACGAAGAGAATGCAAAGCTCTTTTGATTAAAATAAAATATAAAATCCGGTTCT
>JAYENH010000014.1:0-6239 GCA_034721995.1 Bacteroidota bacterium | reverse complement strand
TTCTTAAACATTTTGGAATTACTACAAGGCAGCAATCATATCATAAATTCAACGAGCATAAAAAAGTTACGAATATTGTCGATAATTTAAAGGCGGGAAAACAAATAGCCCTGGTTTCCGATGCAGGTACCCCGGGTATTAGCGATCCGGGCTATCTTGTAGTGAAACATTGTTTAGATAACGAAATTGAAGTACAATGTTTGCCTGGTGCAACGGCATTTGTGCCAGCTTTGGTTGTGTCGGGCCTGGCATCCGAGCGTTTTTGTTTCGAGGGTTTTCTTCCGCAGAAAAAAGGCCGTAGCAAAAAACTTAATGAATTGGCCAACGAAACCCGGACTATGGTTTTTTACGAATCGCCTTACAGATTGATAAAAGCACTTACACAAATGGCCGAAATATTTGGCACGGAAAGGCAGGCAAGCGTATCACGTGAAATATCGAAAATCCATGAAGAATCGGTTAAGGGGAGTTTGCAGGAACTTATCGAATACTACAATACACATACATTGAAAGGGGAAATTGTACTTGTGGTTTCGGGAAAAGCAGGTTAAAAAAAACAGGCGACCGGAAAGAACTTCCGTGCCGCCTGAAAAATCACCAACCAATTAATCGCTAACAAGACTAAATATAATGTAGCTTTAAGCTTTTCTTCATTTGCTATTTAGGTAATGAATTACCTACTCAACAAATATACGACAGAAACAATAATTGGCAATACTTAAAATTGTTTTTTTACTATTTAGAATATACAGCATAAATCAATAATTAACCATTTTTTAACTTATGTTATTTGTTGAGATTATGAAGTATAGATGAAATTATTCAAGTAATGAACTTATGTTTATTTTGAAATCGTAAATAATACTTTGATTTTTAAATCATATTATGATATTTCTTATCCATTCAGAATGAAAATATATGTAGTTTAATAAGTAATCATAATAATATAAATTACCCTAAACTGTTTGAATAAAAGAAGTTTAACCATTTCAATTTGCGAACAAACAAGGATAATTAGTTGATAATATGATCAGGATCAGGAGTCCTAAAGTACTGTTGGAGTCTGCTGACTGGAGAATACCGGAGACTGCTTACTGAGTACTGCCATGCTCATCCATTGCTTTTTGAAGAGTACTATCGGGTAAAGTTTTTCTGGTTTTTGCGCCAAGCTTTTTTATTGCTTCCACACGTCGGATGAGGTTTCCTTTTCCTGTCGATAATTTATTCATGGCTGCCTGGTATGCGCTCTGGCTTGCGTCAATTTTTTTTCCAATATCTTCGAGGTCGGTGTAAAGTCCTACGAATTTATCGTAAAGTTCGCCGCTGCGTTTTGCAATTTCCTGAACATTACGGTTCTGGTATTCCTGTTGCCAAAGGCTCGAAACCATTTTCAGGGCTGCTATTAAGTTTGTTGGGCTTATTAAAAGGATACGCCTGTTGTATGCGTAATTCCACAACTCGGGATCGGATTGAATAACTGTAAGGTAGGCCGGCTCAATTGGCAAAAACAACATTACAAAATCGAGACTTGTCAGTTGGTAAATATCCTGATAGTTTTTTTGGCTTAATTCCACGATATGGTTTTTTATTGAAACCAAATGTTCCTTTTTGGCAATTTCCTGCTCTTCGTTTGTTTCGGCAGAAGAATAGCGTTCGTAAGCCACAAGAGAAACTTTCGAGTCGATAACAACATGTCTGCTACCGGGATAGGAAATTACAATATCGGGTTGTAATTTTTTTCTGCCAACAGTTTGAAACGAGTGTTGAACAAAATATTCCCTGTCTTTTACGAGGCCCGATTTTTCCAGGATATTTTCGAGAATAAGCTCGCCCCAGTTTCCCTGGGTTTTAACCTGGCCTTTTAGAGCATTGGTAAGGTTCGATGCTTCGCGGCTTACCTGCCGGTTAAGTTCGGCAAGGCGTTTCACTTCTTCTTTTAACGAAAATCGCTGCTTCGATTCCTTGTCGTAAGTTTCTTCAACTTTGCGCTCGAAATCTTTAATCTTTTCTTTCAGAGGTTTCAGTATTTCATCAATATTGCTTTTGTTTTGTTGTGTAAACTTCCGACTTTTTTCTTCGAGTATTTCATTAGCGAGATTTTTGAACTCTACCTGAAACTTTTCGCGAATGTTTTCAATTTCTGATTTTTGTTCGGCCAAATTTTGTGTAATGTTTTTAAAGTCAGAAGTTTTAGCGGCCAGTTCGGCATTTATGTTTATAATCCTGTTTTCTTTCTGTTCTAATTCAGACTTTAATTGCTGAAAATCTTTTTCGAAACCTTCCTTCTCTTTTTCTATTGATGCTTCAATAAAGCGATACTTCTCTTCGGCAATTTCATGTTTGGTTTGCAACTTGTTGTTGATGTTCTTTAATTCTTCAACTTTATTTCTGAGTTGCTCTTTTGAATTATTTAGCTTCTTCAATTGAAAATTCAAAATAAGCCCGACAATTACTGCCCCAATTACGATTCCGACAAAAATATAAAGCAAAATATCCGGGTTGATCTGCATATCTATTATTGTTGATTTATCACTATTGATTTATGTTTTACGATTGTTAATAATGATTGACTGCCGACTGAGGACTGCAAACTGCCAACTATTTTAAAAAATCAGTTCCACATTTTTGGTTTCGAATGCAGGGCAATAAACTACCCTGACAGGAAATGTTTCCACTTCATTTTTCCGGGTAATAAAATTTATAGTGTACTCCCTGTTGCCATACACTAAGCACTCGAAAGTTTCGTCAATCGTATATCCTTCGAAGGATATGAATTCGTTAGGGCAACAACCATTGCATTGTAAATCAAAATTTTCGATACGATACATTACCATATCGTGATTATTGAAAGGGTTTTCGTCAACAATATGGAAATGTATCCATGCCTGGGGGAACAAGTCGAAATTATTAAAATACTTGTCGTCATCGGTCAACTCCTCAATTTCAAATTTGCTTGACGAACTAAAATATAAGTCTTTCGATAGCTCTAATTTGAATGCTATGTTATACGAAAATTCAAACTCAAAACTGAACTCCCCATTTTTATCGCTAATTGTAGTTGCCTGTTTTTGGAAATTATAACTGAAAGTTCCAGTTTCGGCTTTTTGCGTATAAAGGGCAACCTCAACACCTTCGAGAATAATTTCGAGACTTGGATCTTCAATGATTCCCGATATGCTGATAATTCGTTTATCATTCTTGCAAGCACTTAAAAACAACAAAAATAAAATTGCAAAAACATAATAGGTCTTTGATTTTTGGGTACTTACTAAATTCTTCATGATTATTGGTATTTAAACTACATATTTTTCAAAAGTACAAAAAGAAATTATTTACTTTAAAGTTTTATTTTTGTCCTTATGATTTTTGCGGTAAACATCAAGAATATAAAAATTTATAAAATATTTGTGTTGTCATTTCTCTTTATTCTGATGAATGTGATGCAGGTATTATCGCAGGAAAATACTGACTGCCCCGAAATCAATAATAAAAAGGTAATGAAAAAGTTTAATAAAGCTTTGAAATTACCGCCCCGTTCGCGCGAATCGTATAATCTTTTATTAGAAGTTGTAAAGGCTGAGCCAGAATTTGCCGAAGCTCTATATATACTGGCCGATATAAATAAGACCAAGGCATTGCGCTCGGTGCAAAGCCCCCAAAACAGGAAAAAATACGAAAACAGGGCAAAAGATTATTACGAAAAAGTTATCGAAGTTTGTCCGTCGTTTGACAGGTATTATTCTTATTACTACATTGGTAAATATTATTATGTCAGTAATCAGTTTGAAAAAGCGATTAAATATTTCGGTATTTTTTTAAAAAATAATAATTCAGATAAGAAAGAAATTTCGGAAGCCGGTAAAATTCAGAAAGAAATGACAGCCTATTTAGATTTAATTTCTAATCCTGTCCCTTTTGAACCGAAAAGGATAGAAGGCGTATCTACCAATTCCGACGAGTTTCTGCCATTGATAAGCCCCGATGGCGATTTTATATTTTTTACTCACCGATTTCTTGAAACCGATAAGTACACAACAATTCAAAAGCAGGTTGAATATTTTTCGATAAGTCAGAAACGGAAAGATTCAACCGGTAACGAATCCTTTACCGAAGGAAGGACTATGCCCATTCCATTTAATCAGGGAGCAAGGCAAGGAGCTGCGGCCATAACTATTGATAATAACCATATTTTTATGACAATTTGCCAGTTTACTGATATTACCGGCCAGGCTTATGAAAATTGCGATATTTATTCGTCGGATTATGAAAACGGTGAATGGACAGATTTTCGTAACCTTGGGCCAAATGTGAACCACGAAAACACATGGGAAAGCCAGCCTTCGATTTCGTCCGATGGAAAAACATTGTTTTTTGCAAGTATCAGGGAAGATAATATTGGGTTTAAGCCAGGAAATTATACTTCCGATATTTATTTGTCGCGGCTCGACGATGACGGAAACTGGCAAGCTGCGCAAAACCTGGGTAGTACAATTAACACAGGAGGAAACGAAAAATCGCCTTTTCTGCATTCCGATAGTAAAACTCTGTATTTTGCTTCGGATGGCCGCATAGGTGTTGGGGGCTACGATATTTACTATTCTAAACAGTTGAATGGCAATAGTTGGTTGGAGCCTGTTAATATTGGCTATCCGATAAATACCCAAGACGATGACCTGGGATTTATTGTTAGCACCGATGGCCGTAAAGCTTATTTCTCGTCGAATAAATTGAATGGCGGTGGGGGATGGGATATTTACTCTTTCGATTTGTACGAAAAAGCCCGCCCCGAAAAGGTTTTATTCATAAAAGGTTATCTTATTGATGAAGATGGGAATAAAATTACTGATGCCAAAATTGAAATGCGTTCGGCATTTACACAACGGGTAGCCGAAGGCATGGTCGACAAAATGACAGGGAAATATGCGGTGGCAGTATCGTACGAACCCGACGAAGAATTTATTATGACGGTAAAGAAAAAGGATTATGCCTTTACATCACGTTATTTTAGTCCATCAGACGATATGGAATATGAAATTTATGATGAGCTTGAAATTGAAATTAGACCCATTGAAGTTGGCGTTACAATTAAACTTCATAATATTTTATTTGATACAAATTCAGATGAATTCGATGATGGCAGCCGTGTGGTTTTAAATAGGTTTATTGAATTTCTGAAGGATAATGAGAGTGTTAAAATTGATATTCACGGCCATACCGACAATATTGGTGCTCCTGCAATGAACCTTGATTTATCAAACCGCAGGGCAAAAGCAATCGAAAGATATTTAGTATCGAAAGAAATTTCCCATACAAGGATGAGATCGAAGGGTTTTGGAGAATCAAGACCGGTTGCAAGCAATAGTACTGAAGAGGGCAGGGCATTGAACCGCCGCACGGAATTTGTAATTACTGAAAAGTAGGAGGGGAGTTGCAGGTTTAAAGATTTAACCACATAAGGCACAATAGAACGGCTAAATATTATCCGATAATCATCCGATAATATTTAGCACTTTGAATTAAGATCGTAAAGTAGTATTAGAAATTGTTGGCTATTTGTTTATCATTTTTGCCTTTCTACACTGCAAATAGTCCTGTAAAACAAAGTAAAAAGTAACACAGTATTTGAGGGATTTTCCCCACGATACTCCATTACTTCAATACTCCATTTTCCAACATATCCATTTTCCTGTTGCATTTATTCTTTATGTACACCCTTATTATTTCCGTGTACCTCGTGATTAGGATCGTCTGGTTTTTTGCAGCATCCCGGCAATTTGTCGTAAGCTTTTTTATCGGCTTTTACATCGTCGGCATCGTAACCCAGTTTCGAAAGCGATTTCCTGATTTTCTCAACACTGGTTTTTCTTGAGTGGTAGGTAACGGTAACCACATCTTTTTGGAGATCGACAACAGATTTTTTTACACCTTTTTCAAATGCAAGGTGTTTTTCGATCCTGTCCTTGCACATGCCACACTGCGAGGAAACCTTAATTGTGGCTTCCTTCCATTTCTTACTTTTCTGTGCATCGGCATTTCCCGAAAACAGACTGAATAACATCACTAATGATAAAACTTGTAATACTTTCATTTTTTTTTAAATTTAGTTTGTAAATAAGGTTAAAAGGTTAAAAGGTTAAAAGGTTCGGGGTTCGGGGTTCGGGGTTGTGTAGAGACGTACGACCGTACGTCTTTACGTTCTATACATTCAGGATTATTATTTCAATATTCCATCACTCCAT
>JAYENH010000013.1:0-6275 GCA_034721995.1 Bacteroidota bacterium | reverse complement strand
TCGAATATGTATCCAAAGCAAATATCATCTGTAAAAAGATGGACAGCAAAGCAATGTATACAATTTTTGTATGTGTGTGCATATTTTTCATAAACAGGGCAAAGATAATTATTTAGTTGGCAGTCTTCAGTCTCCAGTCTCCAGTCTCCAGTCTCTCAGTCTCTCAGTTTTTCGGTTTTTCGGTTTTTCAGTTTGCCAAAATCACCGCCTGCCATCTGCCAACTGCTTTACAGTAAATCGCTCGCCAGCTCGGCCAGATAGCTGCGCTCGCCTTTTTCCAGATGAACGTGTGCAAAAATTTCCTGGTCTTTCATTTTATCGGTGAGGTAGGTAAGTCCGTTCGATTTTGAATCAAGATAAGGAGTGTCGATTTGTTGGACATCGCCTGTGAAAATCATTTTTGTTCCTTCGCCTGCACGCGTGATTACGGTTTTAATTTCGTGTGGCGTAAGGTTTTGGGCCTCATCAACAATAAAAAATACATCCGAAAGGCTACGGCCACGAATATATGCCAGCGGAGTAATCACAAGTTTTTCGAGGCGGAGCATCTCTTCTATATTTTGAAATTCGCGGCTTTGTGGGTTAAACTGGTGCTTTATTACCGACAGGTTGTCGAAAAGTGGTTGCATGTATGGCCCGATTTTTTCGTTTATATCGCCGGGCAAAAAACCAATATCGCGGTTCGAGAGAGGCACAATTGGCCGAGCCAGAAAAATTTGCTTAAAACGCCTGCGCTGGTCTAAAGCGGCAGCGAGTGCAAGTAAAGTTTTTCCGGTACCGGCTTTTCCTGTGAGTGCAACAAGTTTAACCTCGTCGTTTAAAAGTGCATTAATCGAAAAAGCTTGTTCGGCATTTCTGGGTTTTATCCCGTACGATGTGTATTTTTCTACCCTGTAAATGCTTTTGTCGAGAGGGTTAAACCGTGCAAGGGCACTGGTGTTTTGACCTTTCAAAATAAAATATGCCTGCCCTTTGGGAATCTCTTCTAAATTGATTTCTTCAACAGGAAACACCCTCCGCTCCTTGTACATACCATTAATAATTTCATCATCGACATTTTCGATGGTTGGTACATCACGGTACAACCGGTCGATATTCTGCACCTTGTCTGTTTCATAATCACCGGCCAGGATGTTGAGTGATTTGGCTTTCATCCTAAGGTTGATATCTTTACTTATCAGGATTACTTTTCTTCGTTTGTTTTTGCGGTTAATAAAATCTGCAATGGCCAGAATTCTGTGATCGGGGGTTTTTTCGGGAAACGATTTTGCCATTTCATCAGAAAACTCCTTGCCTGTTTCAATCGATAATTTACCCAGCCCCTCGCCCAAAGGAAGCCCGCCGGTAAATAATTTCTCGCCCGATATCTTATCTAATTCACGTGTAAATTCACGTGCATGATAATTAATCTGGTTATTGCCTTTTTTAAACCTGTCGAGTTCTTCGAGCACCACAATCGGTAAAATAACATCATTATCTTCGAAATGGTAAATGCTACGGTAGTCGTGTAATATTACATTGGTGTCGATTACAAATATTTTTTTCATTTCCTGAGTTTTAAATATTTCTGAGGATCACAATTTACAAAACATGTATTTCATGTTGCCGTAAAATTAGTATAGATATATTTGAATCCTATCTAAAATGGCGAAATGATAGAATACTTACAAACATCGAATTTTTATAGTAAAACTAAAGCCTCAATAAAAAATCAATAAAAATCTACATCCAATGAATATATTTATCAACCAGTTTTCTTATTTCTTCATTTTTTCCATAAAGGCGTTCACTCAGGTCTTTGTCGTCGAAACTTTTTAATTGTTTAACTATAGAGTCGATTTTACCTTTTGGAAAAATACCATCCATCTCAAAAAAACTATGTTGTTTTTCAAGACTTTCGGCTGATTCGAAACATGAAGTCGGAAGTTGTTCTAATTTTTCGAGTTTCTCCTTAAAGCGACCATCAAAAATATTAATAGGTGCATATAGGTTCTCTGCATTTTCTAAGGCATTGTCCATTTCAAGTCCATGCAGGCAGGCAACCATTAATCCGGCAACTAACAAATACAAATCGGCAGAGCCATCGGGAACCCGAAACTCGAATGTTTGTTTGTTAGAAAAATCACGTGTATTAATTGTTTCGTTTGGGTTGGCATTTTGCAACATCTTTCCTGCACCCGAAGACCAACCCAGCGGTACACGCACTAAGGTGGAACGGTTGCGGTCGCCCCAGCAAACATAAGTTGGTGCTTCCTGATGGGGTACAAGCCGTAGATAAGATGTTGGGATTGTGTTACCAAAAGCAGTAAGGGAAGGGGCAAGATATAACAAGCCGGCAATCATTTTTTTGGCTTCGTTGCTTAAACTACCATTTTCGATTAGAATATTCTTCCCGTCTTTTTCGGCAAGCATGTGAATATGCAAACCGCTTCCGGCTTTGCCAACTGAAATTTTTGGTGAAAAGCTCACATTTACTCCATATAATTTACCCAACATGCGTACAATCCATTTTGCAATAATAAGTTGGTCGACAGCATCATCGGGCGAAACAGGCAGGAATTCTATTTCCTGTTGCTCGAAATATTCTTTTTCGGTACGGAAATTCCCAACCTCGGTATGTCCATATTTTATTTGGCCTCCACTCTGGGCAATAAGGCGCATGGCTTCTTTTCTGAAATCTTCGAAATTTGCAAAAGGTTCGGCACTATGATAACCTTTTTGATCTTCGGCAGGATATTCGTCAACGCGCTCGCTTTGCACATAATATTCCAACTCGCCCATTGCCTTAAAATCGTATCCGGTTTTTTCTTTGAAGTTCCTACATGCCTTTTTCAGGATATACTCCGGCGAGCTTTCCAATGGTTTTCCTTCTGCCGTATAAAACGAGCATAGAATATCAAGAGTAGGTACTTCTTCGAAAGGATTTACAAAAGCAGTTTTAAAACGTGGCACTACATACAAATCGCTCGACCCGGCCTCAATAAACGAAAACAAACTCGACCCGTCGACACGTTCGCCTGCCGAAAGCACAATATCTAAATGCTCATGGTTCAATATTACAAAATTCAGGGTTTTCAATTTTCCATCGTCGGCAACATATCTGAAGTTAATCATTTCAATATCCTGCTCCTGGATAAATTGCATAATGTCCTGTTTCGTAAAGTCATTAGCAGGTTTTTTTAAGTGCTTTACCAGTTTATTCGGGTTAAGGGTGATTTCTGAATCTCTCATAATTTTTTGTATTTCAATTTAAAATTTTATTGAAAAGCAAAACTATAAAAAAATTGGTATTTGAAGGAATTTGCCGGCTGATTCTTGCAACTGAAACTTCGTTACGTTTTAATAAAGTCCATAGTAGCCTCTTGAAAAGATTAGAGTATACTTAAAAGCACTAAATAGTGCCTGCACGAAAACTCCTGTTTTTAAAAGTCTCTGATAAGAAAGCGTCAAGAACAAGGCTTGTGAAATCTTTAAACTCAGGAGTTTACTTTTGTAATTGACTGAGTTTAAAGATGAGCATAACGCAGTTATTGGCGTTTTCTTGCAGAGACTATATATCAGATTTTATTCCTTCACACAACGTACTGATGTGCCTTCGACATTTATTCCGTAGGTGTTAAAAAAATTATTACTATAACCTAATAAGAACCTTTCCATACCAGCATAATATTGAAAAGAAGAAGACCACCAAAAACCACGAATACCTAAGTAACCAAAACCGTTTAAAGCTCTTGTTCCGGCATGTATTGCCGAAAAACCATAATCATTGGTACTGTTACCATTGTTATTCCAGCCCAATGTGGTTTTTAAATGTCCACCAACTTTTGTCCAGGTAGAAACACCATAATTATTTATTGAAAAAATATATCCATTACTTGTACCGCCATTGTCGTTTTCAATATAGCTTGTCAGTTCATTCCATGCGGTATCATTGGGCAAGTGCCAGCCGGTGGGGCAAATACCCTGAACAGCACCGGTAACGTTGATTGCACTATTTGAGGTAGAGAACCCATAAGAATAGCTTGAGGTATCGGGGGCAAAACTTATTACCACCGTATCTCTTGATTGTTCACATATGGGAGTCATGAATATGTATGTTGTCCAGACAAGGGAATATTGATTACCTGCGATACCTGAAAACTGTGAACAGGGCTGGTAAGTGTTTGCAATTACACCACCTGTGCCTGACAAGATACTCCATTGGCCGTTTCCTGAGACAGGGGTATTGGCAGAAAGTGTTGTAAAAGTATCAACAAGGTTTAACTGGTCGGGGCCTGCGTTTGCCTGTGTAGGAGGCGGGCCACATGATTGGCTTACGATTATGGTATCAACAGATTCGCCACAAAGGTTGCTGATTGTCCAGGTAAGATAATAAGTGGTGTCGGGAGAGCCGGAAAAATAAGTGTCAAAGCCAAGATAAATTAACAAGCCCCCCGTACCATCAATTATCGCCCATGTACCATTTCCTGAAAAAGGATAATTGCCCTGAAGCTCTATCAGACTACTAACTATGTTTAACTGATCGGGGCCGGCATTCGCCTGGGTAGGGGGCAATCCACAAGAAAAGCTTATGATTACTGTATCGTGGGTATAGTTACACGCATTTCCAATTGTCCAGACAAGTGTGTATTCATTAAGAGGCAAAGCATTGAATTGCGAGTTTGGGGCGTGGATATCGGCAAGTTGTCCACCAACACCACTAACAATTGACCAATGTCCGGTACCTGAAATCGGAGTGTTTGCCTGCAATGTTGTAAAAGCATCGACAAGGTTTAACTGGTCGGGGCCGGCATTGGCTTGTGTAGGGGGCAGTCCGCATGAAAAGCCAATGCTGACCGTATCGCTTGTTTCGCCACAAAGGTTAGTAATTGTCCAGATAATATCATATTCGTTGAGTGGCTGGCCATAAAAAACAGTTGATGGATCGTGGATATTTGAAAACATCCCGCCGGTGTCGTTAAGAATTGACCAGGAACCTGTTCCATTAATTGGGGTATTGGCTTGAAGAATAGTAAAAGTATCAACTATATTTTCCTGATTGGGACCAGCATTTGCCTGAGTTGGTGGAAGCCCACAAGAAAAGCTTATTGTAACTGTATCGCTCGTTGAATAGCAAATATTACCGATTGTCCAGATAAGCTCGTATTCGTTTGCCGCCAATCCATGAAATTGGCTTGTCGGGTTAGTTAAATTATATATTTGGCCACCTGTGCCGGTTTGAATATTCCACTGACCAACACCGGAAACAGCTACATTGGCCTGTAAAGAAGTAAATGTATCAGGAATGTTTATTTGGTCGATACCTGCAAAAGCCTGGGTGGGCGGCGAAAGGCAAAGGAAGCTAATATGTACCGTATCGATTGAGGGTTCGCATTGATTGTTATTATCGACTGTCCATGTAAGCAAATATTCATGACCCTGTATTCCTGAAAATGCTGAGGACGGGTTTGTTGAATTGGCAATTTCGCATCCAACACCATCAATTAATTCCCAATGGCCGTTTCCTATGCTTGGAGTATCAGCCTGTAACACAGTAAATGTATCGGGTAAATTAATTTGATTGGGGCCGGCATTTGCCTGGTCTGGAGGCAGGCCACACGAAAAAGAAATATGTACGGTGTCATAAGTATTGTAGCAAACATTCCCAACAGTCCAAACCAAATAGTAATCATGTAAGAGCAAACCGTTGAATTGAGTTGATGGATTATTAATGTCTGAAATAATACCACCAGTACCAGTAGAAATCGACCAATGCCCTGTTCCTGCTATAGGGGTATTTGCCTGCAATGTTGTAAATGTATCAATAAGGTTTAGTTGGTCGGGGCCGGCATTTGCCTGGGTCGGTATTGTCTGGCACAGAAAGTTGATATGCAGTGTATCGCAGGTGTAGCCACAAACATTGCTTATCGACCAAACCAATGTGTATTCGTGTATTTCCAATCCGCTAAATACTGAGTTAGGATTGTTTTCATCGGAAATAATCCCTCCTGTTCCGTTTACAATCGACCAATGCCCAGACCCAATAATTGGAACATTCCCCTGTAATACAACAAAAGTATCCAGCAGGTTTAAAGTATCGTTACCTGCAATGGCTGACGGAGAAGGATAAACCGTGCAGGTATCCAAAAGGCAGCGTACACTAAAGCCATTTTCTTTTTTGTGGTCGAAATTGAAAAAATTATTGTTGTGATAAAACAGTTTCCTTACCCGTGCCAAATCGGAATTGGTTTGGCTTGCTGTCCACCAATAGCCACTTTCTGTTAGTAACGAGAATT
>JAYENH010000012.1:0-6281 GCA_034721995.1 Bacteroidota bacterium | reverse complement strand
AATTCCTACCCCGATTCAACAAGCATCTCTGCAAATGGCTTTATGTTATTCTGGGCAAATTCCGATTCGGAAAAAGGTGTACATCACCTCAATTTTAAACTTAGCCAGAGTGGCGAAGATTTGGGCATGTATTACATTACTCAATCCGACACGCTTCCTATCGATACTTTAAGCTTTGGCGAACAATCCCCCGATACATCTTATGGCCGCTTTGCCGATGGGGCCAACGATTGGTATTCAATGAGCATGCCTACACCCGGCAATTCAAACATATTAATGATTATTTCCGATAACCAGATTATATATTTGCCTCAAAACTGGAGTATAATCTCGTCATATATAAATCCTGACACGCTAGATATCACAAATATTTTTCAGCCAATTGTTAACCATATTATACTTGTGAAAGATGGGGATGGCTTTGTTTATTGGCCGCAATATAACCTTAATGTCATTGGCGATTGGGTTTACGAGAATGGTTATCAAGTTAAAACCGACAGCCAACAGGATTTAACAATAAACGGTACGCCAATAGTGCCCGAAACAAATCCTCTTGTGCTACCTGCCGGATGGAATATGATTGCCTATCTTCGACAAACGCCCTATTCGATCGAAACCATTTTTAGTTCTATTGTAAGCGATGTTCTTCTTGTAAAAGATGGCGATGGAACGATTTATTGGCCACAATATGGATTAAATATGATTAATGATATGCAACCCGGCAGAGGGTATCAAATCCGGTTAATAATGGGGTCGACCCTTACATATCCGGCGAATTTATAGAGGCTATTTTCACAAAACCGCTTATTGCTATTTTCAGAAAAGCATCACAATTTATTGTGGTGCTTTTTTATTTTTACAATGAAAAAATAAGTAAAAATGCAAGGTGTTCACAAAATCCAGAACTCCTGATCCTTGATCATATTATCAACCAATTATCCCTGTTTGTTCGCAAATTGAAATTGTCGCAATGTTCTATTTTCATTCGTAAACATGACAAAAAACCGTAAACTATACCATATAATCCTCAGATGGTTAAATTTATTGAATTCAAACAATTTAGTGTAATTTGATAAATAAAAAATGATGAATTTAGATTATTTCAATTTGTATAGTATTTTTTTGGCTTTATCAGAATAATCACCATTCTCAGCAACTATTTCTTTTAGCAGGTTTTTGCTTCTTTCAATACTCTGAATCACTTTTTTTTGATTCTCCTGCTTTTCTGATTTTTGCAATTCTCCGGCTTCGTTCAAATAAGATAGGGCAAGATACCACTTTGCGTGCCCAAATCTATAAAAGAGACTCTCCTTTTGCTCCAAAAGTCTATTGAATAATACAATGGCTTTATTATATTCACCAGCACCTAACTGACTGATTCCGTAGTAAAAAAGAATAGTGTCGTTATTTTGCTTATAAGAAAGAAGCTCCTCAAAAGACTCATTTGCCTTTTCATAGTTTTTTAGATCGTACTGGTACATTGCGTTATTAACAAGAGCCTGTTGTGTTTCCGAACCATTACCACCTTTCACTGTGAGCAGGTTTGTATAGGCTTTGAAATTATCGGAATATAAATTTGAGTAATTATTACTTTCAGAAAAAGAATACCAGGCCAAAATTGAAACCGAAACTACAGCAACAAAAATGGCTGCATACTTCAAGAATGATGGAAGAAATAAGGTTTTTGTATTGTGAATGATTTCATTATGAATTTCCTGCAATTTTTTTTTAAGCTGATGATGCCCTGTCATTTTTATTGCATCAATAGAATTACTGGCACTTTCAACCAATTGCGACAATTCTTTGTCCTGTTTCAATACTTGTTCGAATTGCTCACGATCTTGTCCTCCCAATTCTCCATTTAAATATGCTTCAACTAACTCTATATTTTTAAAATCTTTCATAGTACAATTGGTTAAGATGTTGTTTCAATTTAGGCCTGTCAGAAATAATATTATCTAATCTTTCCTTGCATCGGTAGCGTTTGTTTTTTGCAACTTGTTCGCTTTTAAAACCCATTTTTCTCATTATTTCCTTCATCGAAAGCCTGTGATAATAATAATCTATCAAAACCTGTTTACATTTTTCATCAATCAAATTCAGTGTTTTCCAAACAAGACTCATCAATTCAGAATTATCCTGGCTTGTATTATCGTTCTCGCTTTGAAATTTGTTTGTGTAATTTTCAATACTGCTTGTTTTATGTTTCCTGCTTTTCCTGACCTCGACCGACCACTGATTGGAAATGGTTGAATGTAACCATGTACTAATCTTAGAATCGCCCCTGAATTTGTTATTCCTGACTGCCTCGTAGAAGGCAATAATTGATTCCTGATAAATGTCGGCTGTTTCATTTTCTGTTCCACCTCTTCTTTTTATTATGCTTAAGGCAAGTGGGTAATGATGTTCATACAATATCCTAAGAGCCTTGTTGATTCTTGAGTCATCATCGCACCGAAGATCCTCAAGAATTTTGTCATCACTGAAAATCGCTTTTAACATTTAATTTTCGTATTGGTGTGTACAAATTTGCCGATAAAGGTAACCAAAATTATAAAGTATTTTTTAACTCTTTAAAAAAATTACAAACGCTTGCTCCAATTCTCCTTTTAATCCATTAATAAATAAAAAAAATAAAGATACAGGCAATATTATTAATATGTCGTACGATCGGTTACCTTTTTCCATATTACAATACCCATTTTTTAATCTAAGAAAGTCTTAATTTCAGGAATTGAAAAATATATGTACTTTTATAAAAAACTAATAGCTATGAAAAACATTTATGCTCATTACTATCTGCTTGTTTTATTGTTATTTACAGCAAGCACTTTGTCGGCTCTCGAAAACATTGATTTCAATAATACCGAAATTCTGTCTCCGACAAGTTTTTCCGAAGTTATTATTACATCCGATTACAATGGGCAAGCCCTTAGCTGTTTCCAATCGGCTGATGCTTCAGCAATAGTTAATACTTATGGAGGCCAACCTCCTTATAACTACGAGTGGAGCACAGGTGCAACAACAATGGAAGTAATAGGTTTGTCTGCGGGAATTCATTTTGTTACTGTAACCGATCTACAAAGTTTATCCGATGTACATGAAATTTTTATTGAACCTCCTCCTCCTATTGATATTACTATCGCTCAAATCGGCACGGATTCCTTGGTAGCCGATGTTTTTGGCGGTACACCCCCTTATTTTGTTATTTGGTCAACCGGAGACACAACATTACAGATTGGCGGGCTTCAACCCGGGATTTACGAAATTACGGTAAGCGATGTAAATGGCTGTACCGAAACAGCATTATACGAAATTATAACACCCGGCCCTGGATGGCTTATTTATCCAACCAACCAATTTCACACTATTATTATTCCTGAATTTGCAGATCTTACAGTAAATGGCGATAGCATTGAACCTGGCGATCAAATTGGGGTATTCTATGATTCATCCGGCACCTATATTTGCGGGGGCTTAATTGTTTGGCAAGGCTTAGCAGATACATTAATAGCTTATGGTGATGACCTTTATACAACATCAACTATTGATGGTTTTGTACAAGGCGAGGAATTTTTCTGGATGATTTGGGATGCTTCGCGCAATGAGATTTTTAAAGCTAATGCAGAATATGAAATTAGCGCATTCCCAAACTCATCAAACTATTCAGAATCCGGAAACAGCGGTATTCTGATACTTCAGGGATATGCCGAACATTTACTCGAACTTGACGAGGGCTGGGGCTACTTGTCTACTTATATAGATCCTTTCGAAGCAAGTGCATCTGATGTTTTTGCTGCTCTTTCTCAAGATATTATTATCATTAAAGATGAAAACGGCTTAGTATATTGGCCCTCAGTAAATATAAACCTTATTGGCTCTCTCGTAATTGGCAAGGGTTATCAAGTAAAAATGGACACAACAGGAGGTCAAAAATCAAGTTTTGAATTGTATATAAATGGTGTCAGGGTTGAACCGGACGAACCCATTGAGTTACGATCCGGATGGAATATGATTTCCTTTTTACATACCGACCCCTACCCAATTATTACAATGCTTGCAAGTATTGTACAAGATATTATAATTGTTAAAGATGAAGATGGACAGGTTTATATACCAAATCCGCCTTATTGCACTAGTTGCCCGGTAAATACAATACAGCAAATGAAACCCGGAAAAGGATATAAAATAAAGATATTGGCCGGCAATAATATTATTCTGGAATATCCTCCTCCACCTGAAAAAAAATCATTGGGCAATTATGAAATCTACGAAGGGGCTGTTCACTACACCGGCACTACAAATACCGGCAACAACCACACTATTATTATCCCATCCAATGCTATTCCGGTAAAAATTGAAAAAGGAGACGAGATTGCAGTTTTCCATAACAATAAAATTATTGGGGCTGCCTCTTTGCATAACGATATATTTGCCATTCCGGCTTTTGGTAATGATGAAACCACTAAAGAAAAAGACGGCCCGGTTAAAGGAGATGTCCTGAATTTTAAATTCTGGGATAAATCAGAAAATACCGAAACCAGTTTTATTGTTGATTATTGGAAACAAGGCGATGAGGTTTATGAAAATGACAAATTAAGCATTGCCGATGAAATTACAATCAATACCGAAAATATTCTTATAAATATGTCGATTTATCCAAACCCGAACAATGGAAAATTCAATTTGATATTCGATGGTATTAATGGCATTTCACAAATCGAAATATCTGATGCCCTCGGACAAATATTATTTGAATCATCAGAAAAAATATTTCCGAACCAAAGGATTAATCTCGAAGGATATAGCCCGGGTGTTTATTATATCAAATTAAAACATAAAGATCAGGTTATTCTGAAGGAAGTTGTTGTGCATTAAGTATTTTTTACTATACAATTTTTAACAGGCTGGGCAATTATTTCGTTCAGCCTGTTTTTTTTTATCTCTGGAAAAAAGTATTTCACATATAGAAAACTATTGCTACTTTTGCACACCGATTTACAAAAAGCCCAGGTGGCGGAATTGGTAGACGCGCTGGTCTCAAACACCAGTGTCAGCAATGACGTGCCGGTTCGACCCCGGCCCTGGGTACTTTAAAGGTTAGCTAAAATAGCTAGCCTTTTTGTTTTGATGAGAGGGCGGCCCCGATAGCTATCGGGATGGTAGACCCGCTGGTCTCAAACACCAGTGTCAGCAATGACGTGCCGGTTCGTCCCGACAGCTATCGGAACCAGCTCCGGGTACCAAAGCAGAAATCTCATCAGAAATGAGTTTTCCGCTTTTTTTTATCATCATGTCTAATATTTTTGTTTGTTGAGGGCTTGCTAAAAAACAACTATCGATTTTCATGGACATCTTCTGTACATAGGCTTAACTGTACACAAAATATTGTCCTTAAATTCCCGTACTTATTTCTGTGTAAGCCTTAGTTTTTTTAAGCTCTTTCTTGTAACTTTTTTACCTAATTCAATAAGTTCTGTTGCTTTATAAAAATCGAACGTACCACAAGCCTGCCGCGAAATCTCGATAAGAATATCGGGAGGGTTCATCTCAAGTGTCAGCTTTGCAATCTGTGATAACATAAGACTTGAGGTTTCACCAATAAGATTGAAGTACCCTATGCTATCCTTTTTGTGATCCGGAAAAAGATTGGACATTTTTTTTTGAAAACTAATTAGTTTACTACTATTGAGTTTTTCAAGATAACCCCAGTCAGGATTATTAACTTTTGGCTTTTGATATGGAATTTGAGCATTTACATTGACCGCAATAAGAATGTCGCCTTCGCTACGAAATACACGGTTTACAGGTATCGGGTTAAGAACACCACCATCTAAAAAAAGGGTTTCGTTTTTATGCAAGGGTGTAATAACCAAAGGTATTGATATTGATGCCCGTATTGCTTCAAACAAACTACCTTTGGTTATTACCACTTCTTTTTTTCGTGTTAGGTCGGTGGCTACAGCAGCAAATTTTACGGGCAATTCTTCAATATTCTTATCAGGAATGAATTTTTCAATCTCATTGAAAACCCTATCGGCTTTAATAATTCCATTCGTGCTCAATGTAAAGTCGACCAGGTGAAATACGTCCATTTTGCTGAGCGAACTCAACCATGATTCGTATTCATCTAATTTCCCCGAGGCATATATACCCCCAACTAAAGCACCCATAGAAGAACCTGATATGGAACCTATTTCATATCCATGTTTTATAAGTTCACGAATTACCCCTATGTGTGCCGCCCCCCGCGCACCTCCACTTCCTAATGTTAATGCTAC
>JAYENH010000011.1:0-6339 GCA_034721995.1 Bacteroidota bacterium | reverse complement strand
CATGAATATTGAAAAAAAAGAAGCAGGAAAACGAGAAATTCAATTGCCTTCTTTTTTTTCAATATTCATGCATATCGCCACCCGAGGAAGAGAAGTCGCTGGAATCGCAAGTACAAATTGAAAAAACAAGCGATATTGAAGAAAATCTCGAACAGGCCAAAACGGTAATATATTCACTGCCTTCGCCTATAGAAACATCCATGCTGTTAAAACATGCAAATGTTAGCTACGATGAGTCTTTTCTTAATCCTACCAATAATGTAACAAATTATAACACGATTAAGAGAAAAGCTTTGAACCTGGGAGTGTATAGTGCAAACCTAAGCTATACTAGTATTTTTGGCCAGCAGCAAATAAGCATTAATTATATGATGGCTATTAAGAAGATTGGTGAAGGGCTTGATATAATGGAATTTGTTGACGAAAGTACAAGATATAGATTGGAAGATAATTTTAATGATCGCGATTCGGTATTGAATATATTATCAGAAACATTCATGAAATCGAATGCTATATTGTCGGAAAGCAGAAGTACGGCACTTACAGCACTTGTTTTATATGGTGGTTGGATCGAAGGTTTGTATATCGCAACCCAGTTGGCAAATAATTCTTCTACTTTAAACAGAATACTTATCGATCGTATTTCAGATCAAGGCCTGTCTCTCTCAATAGTTATTAGTCTTTTGGAGGATAACAATGGCAACAAAGATGTTGAAGCAGTATTGATCGATGCCGAAAAACTAAACCTGATTTTCAATTCTTTTATTGACGTGCAAAAATCAAACAACGATAACAATCAGGATTATTATGAATTGCTTGAACCACATCTGAAAGAATTAATTACAACAACTTCAATTATCAGAAATAAATACACAAATTAAAACATTTCTCATGAAACGAATTTTATTTCTTATACTTTCGCTTGCAATATTGAAAATTACGGTATTTGGCCAATGTTTCGATTTTGCCAAAGAGGTAACAAAAAACCAATTACCACCTTATATCCATGATGGGAATTATAACACCACATTGTTGACAGAAGGACAGGAGGCCGAGTTTTTTAAAACATTTTATGCAGGACAAAAATACAGGATTATTATAATTAGCGATAAAAATATTAATCAACCAAAATTCGAGATAATGGATAAATCGCGAAAAGTAATTTATAGTAACTTGAAAAATGGGAATAGTCAAAGTTGGGATTTTACACTTGATGAAAGCCAGCAATTAATTATTTCGATAAAAGTGCCTAACAACAAAGATAACATAGCCACACCACAACGCGGTTGCGTTTCAATAATTTTTGGGTTTCTGAATCAATCGTAGACAGTCTTCGGTCTTCTGAACCTATTTGATTTCAGAACAAGGATTAACCTACGCTTTTAGCGAGACAGGCAGATTTTTGACCCGATAGCTATCAGTTTCAGATTTATGGAGAAAGTCCAGAACTCCGGGTTTTCTAAAGAATTGACGAATTAACAATTCAACAATTTAACGAATAGACCTCTTCGCTTTTTCCCAGTTAACCGATTGTTTTCCTTTTAAAAAACGAAAAAAACCAAGATAAACAGAAAGGTTCATAATGAAAAAGTAATATGGAACGAAAAAAAGTTTGAAGCTAATTTTACGATTCTCGAAGTACCAACCCAACAGTGCAATAGAATAAAACCCGACCTGTAATAGAATCAACAAAAGATAAAGTTGTTCAGGTAAAAAAGTATGTTCGCTAAAACAAAGCGAAATATTTAGAGGTACAATTACCAACAAAGAGAGTGGCACTAATGTCCAGCGCAAAACTTTATGCGAAATATATTGCAGGGATAGCCATCCGTATCGAAAAATATTCAGCAGACTTTTTAACCTGATTATAGACTGTATTGCACCTGCCGAGATGCGGATTTTACGTTTCATTTCTTCTTTTACATTCACCGAGGCATCTTCTATTGCATAAGCATCGGGGTGGTACTGAACTCGGTAGCCTTTCATGGCAATGCGCAGCGAAATGATAAAATCATCTAACAGTGTGTCTTTTTCAACTTCCTCGAAAAGTTCGGTTTTTACGGCAAATAATTCGCCAGCAGCACCAATTACCGACGAAAGTTCTGCTTCCCAACGTTTTATCAGCGATTCGTATTTCCAGTAAATCCCTTCGCCAGCCCCCGATGCCGTATCCTTATTGTTTGAGATAATCCGTTTTTCGCCTGCAACACAGCCAACTTTTGGGTCGGACATTCGTTCGGCAATTTTTAGTAATGATTGTTTTCCAATTCTGGTATTGCAATCGGAGAAAACAACAATTGGGGATTTAACAAATTTCATCCCCCGGTTCATAGCCGATATTTTTCCTTTCCGCTCGTTTTCGTGGTATACTTCTACGTCAGTGTATTTTTTCAGGATTTCGTTTGAGCCATCGTTCGAGCCATCTGTAAGCCATACGTAGCGCAGCTTTTCGCGCGGGTAATCTATATTGTAAAAATCGTTTTGCTTAATTTCGATATATTCCTTTTCGTTGTAGGCGGCAACAAAAAGTGTTATTTCGGGCAGATTCTCGTTTCCGGGAAACTGACTTTTACTTTTACCTTTTAAAATCCTTTTAAAAAAAACAATAATACCGAGTATCAGGGCATATCCCAAATAGGAATAAAATATTGTGAGGATTAAAAGCCAGAATAATATCTCTGCCATAAGCATTATTTACTATTTCTTAAATTAATTTGAGATTGATAAAAGTTAATAAGATTTTTAGATATAACATTATTATCGTAATATTTTGCAACGAATAATGTTGCATTTTTGCCCAAATCTATTCTTTTTTGTTTATCATCTATCAATTGCACGATTGATAAAAAAAAGTCCGTTTCGTTATTTCCAATCATAATATTTTTGTTGTGGCTTGTTTCAATCCCTTCAGTTCCAATTGCAGTAGTTACAATACATTTTGCATAAGCCATGCCCTCAATTATTTTAATCCTCATACCCGAACCCGAAAGCAAAGGAACTATCATTACAGAATGAGAGTTCATGAATTTGTAAGCATCGTCCACTTCGCCTATGTATATTACATTTGGGGTATCACTCAGTTTTTTTTCCATCCACACGGGGGCATTCCTCCCTGCCACGTAAAATTTTAGTTTTGGAAATTTCTTGATGACTTTTGGCCATATCTTATCTAAAAACCACATCAGGCCTTCCTGGTTAGGAGCCCAGTCCAATGCTCCAATATGAAATAAATCTACACTAATATTTTCTTCTATCGATAACAAAACATTAGAAGTAAATATCCCTGTTTGGCTAACGTAAGATGCTTTTGTATTTCCCATTTTTGAAAACACATTTTCATCGCGTTCTGTAATTGGCACTAACACATCGTATTTATTAATAAATGATTTTTGTAAACGATGGATGCGGACCGAAAGATTTTTCAGATATAGTTTTTTCAACAGGTTCTTTTCCTGCATTGCAACCCGATTCCAAATTTCCTCCTCAATATTGTGGGCACGAAACGAAATCAATGCATTAGAATTTTTCCTGATAACAGGAATATATAAAGCCATATACAAACCTTCCAATTGCACAACGTCAATAGCTTTTTGCTGAAGGATATTGACTAATGCTTTTTCGTAATCTTTCGATACGAACCGGTCGGCAGAGTAGGGGAGTTTAGAGAAAAGCAAGTTTTTCAATCCTCCCAAAACTGAAATGGGAGCTTCCACATCTACAATTTCTAAATCGACAAAACGATGTACATCATCAGGAATATTTTCGGCTTCGATATAATGCTTCGATGTATTCATTGCCAGCATTATAACCGAATTGCCATGCTCCGAAAAACCTTTGCTAAGGTTGCTTACAGCTATTGCACCACCGTCGATGGCAGGAAATGGAACTTTATTTACAAGCTGCAATATTTTCATTTCTGTTTTTCAATAATAATGGCCGCAAAAGTAAAATATTTGATAAGGAAATTACGGATGGAATATGAAAAGTTTGGCATTTGAAACTCTGTTCTTTTAAATTACTATGCTGATATTTTTCTTGCTTGTTACCGACAAGGCAAGCAATTAGCTTATTGCAACCCCATTTTTAAATATCTTTTCCGGTTCGATAAAAGAAAGTTCCCCATCGGGGTTTTGTGCCATAAGAATCATGCCCTGCGATTCTATTCCCCTGATTTTTCGTGTCGCTAAATTTACAAGTATCGTAACTTGTTTGTCAATAATATCTTCGGGTTTATAAAATTCGGCTATCCCTGAAACCACTGTTCGTTTATCAATTCCTGTATCAATAATAAGTTTCAGTAGTTTTTTTGTTTTAGCTACTTTTTCTGCTTCAATGATAGTACCAAGACGAATATCCATTTTCATGAAATCTTCGTAGTTGATATTCTCCTTTTGTGGTTCTACTTCGGCATTGGATAGCTCGTTGGCTTTTTTTGTTTCCAGCAATTTATTTACCTGGGCTTCGACAACTTTATCATCGATTTTTTCGAATAAAAGCGATGCCTTGTTAATTTGATGCCTGGGTTGCAAAATATCAGAAGAGCCAATCAATTCCCAATCGTATTTTTCAATATTAAGGAAATGCAATAATTTTTCTGATGTAAACGGCAGGAATGGCTCAATTAATCCGGCCAGGTTTGCTGTAATCTGAAGTGATACAAACATTATTTCCTTTACCCGTTCCACATCGGTCTTAACTGCCTGCCATGGTTCGGTGTCGGCGAGATATTTATTTCCCATTCGTGCAAGGGACATGGCTTCTTTTAATGCCTCGCGGAAACGGAAATTTTCAATCGAATTTTCAACCCTGTCTTTTATTTCGGCAATTTGTGCCAAAATATTTTTGTCATCTTGTTTTAATTCCGATATTTCAGGAACTACTCCCATATAGTACTTATGTGTTAAAACCAATGTGCGGTTTACAAAATTCCCAAGAATAGCCACCAATTCGTTGTTGTTGCGGGTCTGGAAATCTTTCCATGTAAAATCGTTGTCTTTGGTTTCGGGGGCATTGGCCGTTAGCACATAGCGCAATACATCCTGTTTTTCGGGAAACTCCTCCAAATATTCGTGCAGCCAAACAGCCCAATTCCGCGAGGTCGAAATTTTATCGCCTTCGAGGTTTAAGAATTCGTTTGCCGGTACATTGTCGGGCAGGTTATATGTTCCTTCGGCTTTTAACATTGCAGGAAACATAATGCAATGAAACACAATATTGTCCTTGCCAATGAAATGGATTAGCCGGGTTTCGGAATCTTTCCAATATTTTTCCCAATCGGGGGTAAATTCTTTTGTGGCCGAAATATAACCAATTGGTGCATCGAACCAGACATACAATACTTTGCCCTCTGCATCGTCAACAGGAACGGGAACGCCCCAGTCAAGGTCGCGGGTAACGGCACGGGGTTCCAGTCCTATATCTTTGATCCACGATTTGCATTGCCCGTAAACATTGCTTTTCCATTCTTTGTGGTCGTCGAGTATCCATTTTTCCAAAAAATCGGAATATTTATCCAAAGGCAGGTACCAATGTTTGGTTTCCTTTAGTACCGGAACATTTCCCGTAATTGCCGATTTGGGGTTTATCAAATCTGTTGCACTTAGGGATGTCCCGCATTTTTCGCACTGGTCGCCGTAAGCCTCCTCGTAGTTGCAATGTGGGCAAGTACCGGTTACATAGCGGTCGGCAAGGAACTGGTTAGCCTCGGCATCGTATAATTGCTTGTTCGATTTAACTATAAATTCATTTTTATCATATAGTTTTTTGAAAATCTCTGAAGCTGTTTCGTGGTGTACCTTTGCGCTGGTACGCGAATAAGTATCGAAAGTAATTCCAAAATCGGCAAACGATTTCTTGATTATTTCGTGATACTTATCAACAATTTCCTGAGGGCTTACATTTTCGCTTTTTGCTTTTAAGGTAATTGGCACGCCATGTTCATCGGAGCCACACACCCATATAACATCCTTGCCCTTCAGTCGCAGGTAGCGCACATAAATATCGGCAGGAACATAAACCCCGGCGAGATGTCCAATATGAACGGGCCCGTTCGCATAAGGCAAGGCACAGGTAATCAGGTGTCTTTTAAAATTTTTCATCAGCAAATTGTTTTTTAATATTTTGGTAGGCAAAGATATATTTTTATGAAAAGGATTTAGGAAGAAATTGAAGCAATATTGGTTTAGAGGTTCAAAGGTTCAGAAGTTAAAAAAACGCCCATTTTTCATGAAGCACAAAAGTAGTTTGCATTTTTCAGAATAGCCCCGTCCTTTAGGGCGGAGGTAAGCCATACGGTCTCATTCTCAAAATGTGTTTCTATTTTGACTTTGCCGTCAGAGG
>JAYENH010000010.1:0-6372 GCA_034721995.1 Bacteroidota bacterium | reverse complement strand
GCAAAAAAAAGCTACCTGAACCTGGGATTGGCATATTTTCTGACCGGACAATATCAGCCTGCTTATGATAATCTTTTAAAATTTCTGAAGACAGGGCCAAAAGAGAAGTTTATTGCCGAAACCGAATTCCATATTGCTTGTTGCGAGTTTGCCCTCGATGCCATTGAAAATCCGGTCGATTTCGATCCTGTAAATATGGGCGATGCCGTAAACTCAGAATTTAATGATTATATGCCGTCGATTTCCGCCGATGAAGAAGTTTTGGTAACTACCGTTGAACTTCCTTTAGAACCAAATATGCCACAATATTCAAATAAAAGAGTACAGGAGGATTTTTTCATCTCATATAAAAATAATGGCATTTGGTCGAAGGCTGTAAATATGGGCAAACCTATAAATACACCACGAAACGAAGGTGCCCAAACGGTTTCGTCAGATGGTAGGATTATGTTGTTTACTTCGTGTTTTAGAGATGATTGCATAGGAAGAAGTTGCGATATATTTTTCACGGTTAAAAACAAATATGGCTGGGAACCACCACGAAATATCGGTAAACCAATTAACACCCATGCCTGGGAATCACAACCCAGCTTGTCGAGTAATGGAAAATGTATATATTTTACAAGTGGCAGGCCGGGAGGATATGGTGGAAAAGACTTATGGAAAAGCGAACTCGGCAATGATGGCTACTGGCAGGAACCTGTAAATCTGGGATCTGAAATAAATACTAAGCACGATGAAGTTAGTCCTTTTATGCATCCCGATAACCAGACCTTGTATTTTGCTTCCAATGGCCATGTAGGAATGGGAGGCTTCGATCTTTTTCAAACTAAAAAAGATGAAAAAGATGAATTTTCCAGGCCGAAAAACCTGGGCTATCCAATCAATACTTTTAAAAACGATGAATATCTTATAGTAAATGCAAAAGGCGATTTGGCATACTTTGCCTCAGACAGGCCGGGAAGCCGAAAAAGGGATATTTATACTTTCGTTTTGTATAAAGAAGCAAGGCCTAATCCTGTTACGTATGTAAAAGGAATGGTTTACGATGCAGCTTCAAAAGAATTATTATCAGCAAATATTGAACTGATAGATCTGGAAGACACTAAAAAAATAAACGAAATTAAATCATCGAAATTCGATGGACAATATCTTGTTTGCCTTCCTGTCGATCAGAACTATGCATTTAATGTGTCGAAGGATGGATATTTGTTTCATTCCGAAAACTTCAGTTTAAAAAACTTAGAAGACCCGTCGAAACCTTTTTTAATTGATATTGGCCTGAAAAAAATAGAAGCCGGAATATCTGTTGTATTGAAAAATATTTTTTACGAAACCGACAGTTATGCTCTAAAACCGGAATCGAAAACCGAATTAAACAAGTTGCTTGCATTTCTTAATAAAAATCCCGGTATAAAAATTGAAATCGGCGGGCACACCGACAATATTGGGACAAAAGAATATAACCTGGAACTTTCGGAAAATCGTGCAAAATCGGTCAACGATTACCTGATTGCACAAGGCATCGACAAAGAAAGATTGAATTTTAAAGGCTATGGCATGAGCAAACCAATTGATACTAACGAAACTGAAGAAGGCAGGGCTACAAATCGCCGCACCGAATTTATGATTATTGATAATTGATAATTGATGATTTACGATTGATTATTGATTAATTACTATTATTGAACAATGAACCCTGAACTTTTAAATCCTGAACAATGAACCCTGAGCAATGAAGCAAATACTATTTTTTCTTTTTTTTATCCTGATATCGCATACATTATTTAGCCAGTCGGAGGAAATTAATTTCAAGCTGAACATGGCTGCCTACGAAGGCGATACTGCAAAAGTTGATATTCTTATTGCTTTAGGTGTACAGGTCGATGTGTCCGATTACGATGGCATAACCGCCCTGATTTATGCTGCACAAAACGGGCACATCGGAGTTGCCAAAAGATTACTTGCCGAAGGGGCACAAATCGACCACCTTACCTGGGATTTCCGCACACCATTGCTTGCAGCCGTAATGGCCGGGCAATTCGACATGGCCGAATTCCTGATACGCTCCGGGGCACAAATCAATGTAAAAAATATATTGGGTTTAACATCTCTGCACTATGCAGTTGGCTTTAACAATTTTTACATGGCCGATATGCTTATGTACTACGATATAAATATCAATGCAAAAAACTGGAAAGGGCAAACTGCACTGGACATTGCCTGTACCATCGGTTACGACACTATTGTGTGGATGCTGCTGGACTATGGTAGCGAGATAGACCCAGTTGACACTAATTATTTATCTACGGGCAATACACCATTAATTATTGCTACCCAAAACGGGCACTTCAATGTGGTAAAACTTTTAGTTGAGAGTGGTGCAAATATTCATCACTTAAATAAAAAAGGCTTTAATGCACTGCACGTTGCATCGGTTTATGGCCGCGACAGTATTGCGGGTTATTTAATCGAAAAGGGCGCAGATATTAATTTACCGGTGCATAATGAACTAACACCTGTTGTTTTGGCTAAGATAAACCACCGTTATTCAACAAAAAAGATTTTAAAAAAGGCCGGGGCAAAAGGACTTAACAGGCCTATGATTGAAAATATCAACATTAAAATTGAAAACAGTTTTAGTTCCAAAGATTATTTTCTCGGAGGCGGCCTGGGTATCCATGATGTTTTTTCGGACATTTCACTTAACCTGGGGTATCAGGCACGCATTGGCTACACTCCAATCCTTGTAAAAGAGAGCAAAGGATTGTTTTATCAGTTTTACGAAAAAAGGCATCAGATATATCTCGGCCTCGAAAAGAAATTTGTATTAAACCCACGGGGCAAAAACCCCAAAGGAATTTCACTTGGGGTAAAAGAGGTTTTTACTTTTGGAAAATATCGTGGCACTGTACGCAAAGTTGAGAGACAACTCATAACAAGTCCGGCAGCAGGTTTTTTCATCCAAAAAGATTTTTTCACATTAATGCTTGAATACCAATATTTAGATTTTGGACAAACCGGCCTTTCACCACATCGCATAAATATCAATTTTACTTTCGACATAATAAACGTTCTTCAACCAAAATACACGGCAAGCACGGTGGACTGGCTTTGAAAAAACGAGAGGGAGACGGAGCGAGGGAGCGAGAGGGCGAAAGGGCGAGGGAATGAGAGAGCGAAAGGGCGAGTGGGCGATGGGGCGAGGGAGCGAGGGAGCGAGGGAATGAGGGAGCGAGAGGGCGAGAAAAAGCGAGAGGGCGAGGGAGCGAGAGAGCGAAAAAAGCGAGAGAGACTGAGAGACGGCAAATAACTAAAGACAAACATGAAATTTCAAACAGAACCCTGAACCTTTTGAACCCTGAACCTTTTGAACCCTGAACCTTTTGAAGCTCTAAACCTGTTAACCTTTTTTTCTTATTTTTGAGGCATTAAATTTTTAATTTGTTAAAACAACACAGCAATAGATTAAACAACAAGTATGAAACAATCGGTCAAGAATTTATTACAAACAATTGCAGGAGTCTTGCTCGGTGCTGTGTTTTTGTATTTTACTTTAAAAGGAAAGCCGCTCGACGAGATTGTCGAAAGCCTGAAACATGCCGATTTATTTTGGATGTTGATGAGCGGGGCAACGCTGTTTGTTGTTTTTGTTTTACGAGCTTTGCGTTGGGAGGTAATCCTTAACAGTTCGGGCATTAAGGCTAACATAATCGATATAAACGTTGCCCTTTTCATTGGATATTTTGTTAACAGCTTTACACCAAAATTCGGCGAGATAATCCGTTGCACAAATCTTAAACGGAACTACGAAATGAAACTATCGACAGTTTTGGGAACAGTTGTGTCTGAAAGGATTTACGATGTTTTGGTTTTGTTCTTAGGCCTTGTGTTTTTCGCATTTTACGAATTCGAAAGGCTTGGCGGTTTTTTCGAGCAGGCTGGCCGGAATATTGGGGCCGGTTTCCTCGGAAAAGATTTCCTCATCTATGTTTTTGTTGCCTTTGTAGCCGGCCTGGCTTTGGTTTACGTATTCAGAAAAAGACTTGCAAAATATCGCTTGTTTGGTTTGTTCTATCACTTTATTTCCGATATGTACCTTACCGTAGTCAACACTTTCAGGCTAAAACGTTTTAATTTATTCTTTGTTTACACTGTGTTGATTTGGATTGCATTGATAGTTTTGAATTATTGCTATCTCAAATCGTTGCCCGAAACCGATTCGTATCCTTTTTACTTTGCAATGGTCGTGCTTTTTGTTGGAGGAATTGGTTGGGCATTGCCTGCCCCCGGAGGAATTGGCACAACTCATTTTTTTATCCTTCAGCTGTTTATTGCATTTAGTTTGGCCGAAAGTGCAGGTGTAAGTTTTGGCATTTTATCAAACGGCCTCAATTTTATCTATACAATTCTATTCGGATTGGCAGGATATGCCGTTAATATTTTCCGTCAGCATAAGCGAAAAAAAGCATTGCAAATTTAATTTCCTGAACACTGAATTGAAGCTTTGCCGAAATGAAAAAGTTACTTCACGAACTATTGCTGGTTTTTCAAAAAATCAATCAGCAAAGGCAAAAATACCTGCAACAACATCAAAATTTAATTCTTTCTGTTTCTGATGATAAAAGAGAATCTATAGAAAATTTCGTAAGCTACATTTCCTACATGGATAATAAATTGGAATGTGAACGGATTATTTCAAAACATGATTTCCCGATTGTTTTTTCTGAAACAGAAAATTTTCATAATTCAATCGGGCCATTAATGAGAATGGCCGGTTTTTCTTCTGATTTAAAAAAAATACCGAACCTCCTTTCCGAAAATGTCAGCGGTTTTTTCGGGAAAGAATTTACTGGTAAACCACAATTAATGGTAAACCTGCGCCAGGAGGCAGAATACAATCAGGATTATTTACAGAAACTACTTAATAATGGTGTCGGTTTTTTTCGTATCAACTGTGCTTTTGGAAAGCATAAAAGTTGGCAGGCAATTTCTGAAAACTTAAAATCAGCATCAACACATTGCGGAATACAAGGCAAATTATTGATGGATTTGGCGGGGCCTAAAATCAGGATAGAAAAACTATTCAAGGACTTATCTTCAGAAAATTCAATCAGGCTTCAGGAAAACGAGGAACTGATTATTGCCAATTCCCCGTTTTCAATTGCCGACAATCATCAGGAATTTAAAAATTACCATATAATCAAAAGCAATTTTACCGGTGATTTTTCGTCCTGCCGCCCCGGCGAGATAATCCGTTTCGACGACAGCCGCATCGAAGCACACATTGTGGGAGTTGAACAGGATTATTTGAAAATCATTATTAAAAAGCTGATTAGGCCCGAAGAAAATCTTTTACCCGGCAAAGGCATTAATTTTCCTGAAAGCAGCCTGGGGATTTCCGGCCTTACCGAAAAAGACAAAATCGACTTGTCAGGAATTACCAATATTGCCGACGTGTTGTGCTTTTCGTTTGTACAATCGGCTGCCGATATAATCGAAATTGAAAGGGAAATACTGAAACATGATAGAGGAAATGTCCCTGTGGTTATCAAAATTGAAACATACCTTGCCATAGAAAACATAGAAGAAATTTTGCTTGCTGCCATGCGAATTAAAAAAGTTGCCATTCTTGTAGCCCGTGGCGATTTGGTTTCGGAATGTGGCTGGGAAGCCCTTCCTGCAATTCAGGAAAGAATATTTAAACTTGCCAAAGCCGCTCATTTGCCAACTATCCTCGCCACCGAAATAATGGAAAGCTTCAACCAAACCGGCATCCACACACGCCCCGACGTTATCGACCTTTACCATGCCCGAAACTTTGACTGCCTGTTAATAAATAAAGGGCCAAATATTTTCGGGACAATTGATTTTGTAAATGAGTTTTTCGAGTGAGTTTAATAATTGAGTTTCCAAATAAAAAATTGTAATTTTGCAATATGTGTAAAGATGTTTTAATAACAGGTGTTACTGTAACACAACAAATTAAAATGGCGAAAGAAATCCTTAAAAATCAAGTGATTCCTCAAGAAAAAAAATTTCAACAGAGGAAGCAACGTGGTTCATTAAGCCATGAATTGATTAGTGCAATGAAATCAAATGCCTAAACTGATAATTATTGCAGGTTGTAATGGAGCTGGTAAATCTACTTTCGCCAACTCTTTTTTACCCCCTGATATTTCCTCTTTTGATTACGACAAACTGTTTTTAGAAAATTACAATTCATTACCTGATAGTGAATTTAGAGAGAAATTTGCAAAGGATAAAACGACTAATGAGTTCGAAAAAGCAGTATTATCTTCTTTAAATCAGAATAAAGATTTTTGTTATGAAACTAACTTTGATATCCACCCCATTTATTGGGCTGAAAAG
>JAYENH010000009.1:0-6424 GCA_034721995.1 Bacteroidota bacterium | reverse complement strand
TATAAATTCAAAGTTTAATTATGTAGCCTGTAACACCTGCCGGGATTGGTTTCAATCCTTGTTGTGATGGATTATAAATTCAAAGTCGCTTTTTCTCTCTATCCCCGTATTGATAATACTTTCGTTACTTCTTGCAAACATACTAATTATGTTTTTAAAATATGTCAAAGAACCTGAAACTGTTGTTTTTATTCGTTTTTCCGAAAGCATAGTGTCTTTGTTTTAAATACATTAACTTACATATTCTTTATAACCAAAATAATTTGCTGCCCGGAAAACAATTACCTCGTGCAAATATTCCGATAGGTGCAAGTTAAGCATCTTGCTTTAGATTTCGTTGCTTTTGGATAAAAATTTTCTTCAATAATACGAATTACCTGCATGGCCCTTTCTTTTGCCAATATTTTATCGTTGTCCGATATTTCTACTTCAATCAATTTATTGCTGCTACGGGTATAAACCAAAAAGCCTTTGTTTACCCTGGCCCCAAAATTTTCTTCAATCAACAGGGCATAACAAAACAACTGGGTTTTGTAGGTTTCGTAAACCTTGTTGTCCCATTTGGCAAATTTGTAATCCAACGGGGCCATGGTATTGTCGTTAAGCTCAAGTACTTCGTCGACCTGGCCGCGCAAAAAACTGTTTGTCAGGTATTGCTCTATATGTTTGGCTTTTGCCCCAATCCGTTTCCTGATGTAATCCGTGTTCCTCTTCTGTTTTTGCTCGTGCACCTGCCTGCCCTTTTCCACTTTGTAATGTCTGTTTTCGTATTGGGGTATGCCAAGAACATACTCGAAATATGTAAATCTGGGGCAAAACAAGTATTCTATTATTTGTGATGGTGTTATTGATATCATAAGAACATAGCTTTTACTTTGTCGCTAACTAAATCTTTGTCGAAGGCCTGGCCAAGCAACACAGTTTGTTTCAATTCGTTTTTGCTCATCGGGAAAATATATACCGAATCAGTTTCCTCGTCTATCAACTCTTCGATTTGCAACTGAAGGCTGTCTTTTTCGTTCCTTTCGAGGCTGCCCAAAAACACCGACATCTGCACCCGGTACAAGCCTGCTTGTTTGCAAAATTTTGCCACCTTGTTTCGTGGTTTGTCTTTTCTGATGTCATATAATACCCAGCAAATCATTTCTTTTGGATTAATTGGTTAGCAAAATCGTGTGCATCCATTTGCATGGCGTTTATGCGGGTTTGGTTACGGCCCTTGTACCGTATTTTATCTTCGTCCAGAAATTTTATCAGCGATTGCAGCAACAGGGTTTTTCCATCGGCATTTAAACTTACGCCATTTGTTATAGACTGGGTATGCGAATCGTTAACCTTTTTGCCCGAAAATAATTTAAAAACCACTTCATCGGCATAAATCCTATACGGCTCGATAAAATCGAAAACCATGCTTTTGGTGTTGTAGTCGTCGCGGTGCATAAACCCGACAAATGGATCGATGCCCGCTACAATAAGCGATTTCTCGACCCTGCTGTACAAAACGCCATAAGCATAATTGATAAAAGCATTAAACGCATCGGTAGCTGGCCTGAAACTCCTGCCACTAAATTGGTAGCGTTTTGTCAGGAGCGAACTGAGGCATTGCAAATAAACCCGCCCTGCTGTGCCTTCATGTCCCCGAAGTGTGTCATCGATATCAGAAACTTTGTCAGCATTGATATCTTCGATTTTCGATTTCTGTTTTTCGACAATGTCTATTTTTTCCTGAATATCGGCCTCTTGCTTTGGCCTGTGGCTTTTCAGGCGTTTCATAAACTCTGCCTGGTTGCCCAGCTTTTTTGTAAGCCATTCGCGTATCCATACAAGGCTTATTTCATTAAGGCTGGCTTCGAGCTGCATTTTTCGTATTTTCGATGTGCTGCCCGGCCTGCTGTGCCAAAACCTGCCAATGGGCATGCCATCGTACTCGAAAATAAGGATATCGATATTGTTTTTCATGGCCAGGATAATGGCATCGCTGCTAAGCGACGACCCCTTGCTTAGTTGGATACTTTTGATTTTTTGACTGGCAAAATGGCTTTTCTTTACCTCTCCGTCTTTTTTAATCCTTACCTCAAACATGTCGTCCTTTATGTGTAGGTAAGCTCCATAAGTATTGATAATTAATTGCATGGTATCAAAATTTTATTGCTGAAATTACATCTTTGATATTTTAAAGAATATGTATCACAAAATAATCTTATTGCTAATGTTCCATAACAACAGTGCCGAATCCACGGCTTACCGATTTTCCCAGCCCACAGTAATCAGGGATAAAAGCGTTGCTCGTAAAACTGCCCGAAAATGCAAGCATGGGCTTGTCTTTAAATTTTGTTTGTTTTTCGGTAAGGCCGGCAGTTACCATTATCTTGTCGGAAACCCTAAAATCGAAAGCTTTATAAAAGCTCAAAATATTGTTTTGTACCTGACGGTTTAAAAAACCTTTCTTTTCTTCATCAGTTATTTGTTGATATAGTTTAAAGTTTTTTTGATTCAACCCCATCCAAAGGGTTTTAAACTTATAGCTGTAAAGTTGTTGGTTGACAGTAAGCTCGATGTTTTTTTGGTGAATATTTTTTGCGAGCACAAGATATTGCCTGTCATCAATTATTAATTCTTTTATCTTTAGAAACAGCGAAACAAGCAAATCGCCACCTTCCTCGAAACCCACCAATACCGGCCTGCCATCAATTACCTTGTACTGTACCATGGGGTAGGCATATCGCAGCGAGCCATCGTCCCAGTGGTTGTGCAGCAAGGGCGACTGTTCCTTAAATAAATTGCCAAAATAACCCCGTATTTTATGGGCATCGCGGGTGTTAAGGCCGATGTCGGGAAATTGTATAATACTTTGTTTTATTGTCATGGTTTATTCGATTATGTATTTTTCTGCACCGGAAATATCCTTGTCGATATTATCTTATTATGTTGTAAAACTCTGTTATTTAATATAAAAACCCAAAAAGCCATAAAGGGATTTTATTCCCCCAACCGGTTTCTATACCATCGGCAGCAATAAATACATCTTTATCTTTTACCGATTTGTTTTTTCCACCTATTTCAAAAAAGTATTTACCCTCAATCAGGAAATCATTTTTTTGTGGGAAGCTTATTTGGATCCCGGCACTTTTAACCTGGTTTAAAAAAAAGGTCTCACGAATTGTGCCCACATTAGGAAATTGTTCGAGAGCATAGTTCAGGTTTGTGTTTTCCAGAAAAATTTTATCAGGTTTTTGCAAATTTGATATTCCATATTTGTCCCTCACCAAAAAGTTTAAAATTCTTGCTTTTTCTAAAGAATGTATAAAATTCAATACAGTATTGCGGCTAATCCCAACCTTTTGGGCAATTGACGAAATATTAGGTTCATAAGGTGTAACTTGTGCAATTATACCTAATAAGCGTTTTAATTTTGAAAGAGAGTGAACTGGAATATTGTTTACTGCCTGGATATCGATTTCAATGCTTGAATTGATTATATTTTGAACAGCAATAGGATACAAAGTGGGTTTAATCTGTTTAATTATTGGAAGATATCCGGTTTTAAGGTACTCGAGAAATAAAGGCAAAATCCTGATTTCGTGTGTAATCTCTTCAATTATAGAATGGTAATCAGTAAGGATGTTTTCCAGGGTTACAGGTTTAAAACTATATCCATGCATAAACTGCAAATATTCGCGATACGACAAACCGGGCAGGTTATATGAAATTACACGTCTGCTTAAATCAGCTTCGCCACGGTATATCTCTAATGCCGAAGAAGAACTAAAAACAATTTTGAGCTTTGGAAAGCCATCGTAAATTAATTTGAGTTCGCGCGACCAATGTTCATATTTATGCACTTCGTCGATAAACAAATATTGCCCGCCATGTTTATAAAATTCAGATGCTGTGTCGAATAAGGTATTTGTATAAAACCATGTAAATTCAGTAGTTATGTAGAGTGCTTTTGCGTTTTTATGAAGTCCGTATTTTATTCTCTGTAACATAAGGCTGGTTTTGCCGGTACCGCGAGGCCCTTTTATGGCAATCATTCGTTGCCCCCAATCAATTTCCTGATATAAAAACCTGAAAAACTTATTATTAACTGTCTTCAACAATTCGTTGTGATAATTAAACAGCTCTTCCATAACTTCTAAACTTTAACAAATATATGTTTAATACAATGAGCAAAGATAGTAAATATTTGTTTAATGCGTTAAACATAATATTGGTATAATTGCAATATTGACAAAACAAAATAAGCATGATTTTGTACAATATTCAGGACAATACATTTTTTTCAGAGTATACATACTGTTTCTTGTTTTTGGGGGTGGCGGATGAAACCGGTTTGACGATCATAAAAATTATCAACTTCTTCCATTGGAACATACCAAATGTTTTCGGATAGTATCCAGCCCATTTGTTTAATTTCCTGGGCTTTTGGCAGGTAATCAGGCACTGCGATTATGTGTTGATGGAAAGTTCGTTTGTAAGAAGAGAATTGCTCTTCTCGGAATGTAGGATATTCATTGCTTATTTTTTTGAGAAAAGCATTTTTTGATTCCTTTGAAGCTGCTGATGATTCAATAAATACAGATAAGTAATTTCCAGATTCTTCAATTATCTTAAAACTTGAAACAGTTTCAAAAATTTTCTTTTCATCATCAGTTCCATCGTATCTTAATTCTTTCATTGCTTTAAAGATATTTCGTGATTTTGAGAAAGAAGATGTTTCAGAAATATTATCAAAATATTTGTTAATGATTTTTAAATAATCTTTTTCATAAATAATTTTATCTTTTTCAAATATCTTTTTAGACTGAACGTATGTTAAACTACCATAAACCTTTTTACAATCATTAAAGTCAACAATAAAAAGCGGAGCATCTTTTTTTTGTCGATTATTATTTCTGTTGATACGACCTGCTACTTGAATAATAGAATCTATGGGGCCTAAATCGCGAAAACCCATATCAAAATCCAAATCCACTCCTGCTTCAATTACTTGAGTTGAAATCAAAATTGGCTTTTTAAGAGAATCTATATCTGATTGAATTTTATTAATAATAGATAATCTTTCGATAGGAATAATATTAGTTGATAAATAATATATTGGGTTTTTATATTTTCCTTTATCGATAAAATCTTTTATCAAATCATGAATTTCAATAGAACGATTTACTGTGTTACAAACGAACAAACAAGATTTATCCTCATCCCATTTTTCATTAAATAAGTAAATAATAAATTCGGAAATATCTGAACTCTTTTCATTCATCAAAATTGGATGAATAGCAGTTCTGGAAAATAATGAAAAAACTTTGCTGTGATTTGTCAATAGTTCCAAAGTAGAAGTTTTTTCTTTTTCAATACTAAGTATCTCTTTTTCTGCCAACTCAAAAATCTTAGGTTTGGTAGCTGTCATTAGGATAATTCGGGTGTTGAGAAATTTTGTAAGATAGAAAAGAGTAGCTCCAATCAGTGGCATTTGGTCTAATCGCAAAGTCTGAACTTCATCAAGAATTATTATGCTGCCTGCATAATGATTAAACTTCTTTAACAATTTATTTCTATTTCCAATAAGAGTTTCAAAAAACTGAACAAATGATGTAATCACAATATCTCCTTGCCAAGTATCAAGCGACATAAGTTTTTGATTATATTTTGAAACATCTGAATCATCCTGGCTACTAAAAATATCAGCATATTGATAGTGTGCTAAAATTTTTGCATCATTTGGGACTGTTTTATGATATTCTGAAATAGCTTGCTCAATAATATTTATGAACGGGAGCGCATAAATAATTTGCGGCTCTCTATCTTCGTTTATTGCTATTTTTCTTTTAAGCTTCAGCGCAAAATCCAGGGCAGTCATTGTTTTACCAATACCAGTTGGAGCTGTTAAAGTAAATATGTTATAATTCAAAATGCTTTCTTCCCTCAAATGACTTGTAACAACAGCACGACAATAATTCCTTAATTCGTTATTTGACAAATTATGTAAATCTATGTTTTTAAAATCAAAAATATCGACTTCCCCAAATCTTTTGTCAACTGACCCAGGATTGATTTTTATTCGATTGTAAAGTTCTGTTTCAGATGCATCCAATTTATCTGCCTGTGTTAATAGAGAAAATAAATAATTAATCAAAAAGTAATCTTGTATATCTGGATTTCTTCTTAACCAAATCTTAATAATCTTTCTAATGTTCTTTTCATCGGGAAAGCTAAATAGGCTTAATAAATTAATGAGATTTAATTCGTCTTCGATAAGAGCAACATTCGTTTTTATATCGTGGGCTTGGGCTTCAAAAATACTTTTCAATTCAGAATTAAATTGTTTAGGGAAATCACTTAGATTAATTAAATTACCATGATGCCGGAAAATAAGGAATGCGCAAATTATTGCGTTCTTCTCATCTGTGGAACGTAAATAATT
>JAYENH010000008.1:0-6429 GCA_034721995.1 Bacteroidota bacterium | reverse complement strand
ATATCATCATTGTATTAATAAGAATTTCTTTATTACCCTTGCTCGCATTTATAATAAATTGTAAATAATGTAGTTTATCAACAAATATAATTTATCAATAAAATGTAAAAGCCCGAAGCAAATTTTACTGTCTGAAAAAAAGAAGTGTATTTTTGCCTGTCGAAAATGGAGATTGTCTTTTTGGGGGTAGTTTGCATAAAAGGTTTAATTTGATTGAAATATGAAAACAAGTAAAATAATTATTTCTGTATTTATAGTTTTTTCTCTGCAATGGCAGGCAATAGCACAAACATCAATTGGCGAGTGGCACGAACATTTGCCTTATTTATCGGCCAATTCTCTTGCCGAAGTTGGCGATCAGATTTATTGTTCGACAAAATTCAGTTTGTTTTATTATGGAATTTACAACGGCGAAATGGGAAAGCTATCCAAAGTAAATGGCTTGTCGGATGTAGGTATCAATGTTATAAAATATAACGAGGAAGCCAATATTTTAATGGTTGCATACCAAAATGCCAATATCGACTTATTAAAAGGAAACATGATTTATAATTTGCCCGACATAAAAGATAAAATCATGACAGGTACAAAAACTATTAATAACATTTTGTTTATTAATAAAATGGCCTACCTCTCGTGTGGTTTTGGAATTGTAGTAATCGACCTCGAAAACCGGGAAGTAAAAGAAACCTGGTACATTGCCGATGGCGGCAAACGTATTAATGTTTACGAATTGGCTTTTGATGGAAATTCTTTATTTGCAGCCACAGAAAAAGGTATTTATCAAGCCGACATAAATAATAGTTTTCTTGCAAATTACTCAAACTGGCATAAATTTGAAAATCTTCCGGTTTCAAATCAAAAATTTAATACCATTACAATTTTTAACGGAAAGCTCTTTACCAATTTCAAAAACGAAAATGATGAGGGTACCGATACTATATATGTTTACGATTATACAAATTGGTCGGTTTACGAAAACTCTGTCGAGGAACATTACAAACAATTATTAAGCAGTTATGGATTTCTCGTTGTTGTTTCCGATAAAAAGTTCATAGCTTTTGATACTGAAGGTACACAGGTCAATCATATAAATAAATACAATGGGGAATATCCCAAGCCCATAAGTGCAATTTTCGACCGTAAATTAAATGTTTGGATTGCCGACGACAAATATGGATTAGTATATAGTGTAAGAGATTGGATAACTGAATTTATCCATCCCAACGGGCCGTACTCAAGCAATGTTTACGATATTGAAGTAAAAGACAGCAAAGTTTGGGTGGCAAGTGGAGGAAGGAATCTATCGTGGGGAAACCTGTATGCAAAAAAAGGGGTGTACACTTATCAAGATAATCAATGGGAATCGTTTTACAACGATAATACCGACGAAATACACCAGAGTATTTGGGATATTACAGAAATTGCAATTGACCCACGAAACTCGAATCATGTTTATGCAGGTTCGTGGGGAGGAGGGGGTATCCTTGAGTTTGAAAATAATCAAATAGTTGAAATTCATAATGATTCAAACAGTACGCTACAATCAATTTTGGCAGGGGCATATTGTAAAATAGGCGGAATGGATTTCGATCAGAATAATAATCTCTGGGTAAGTAATCCGGGAGTACCGGAGCCTGTTTCTATGCGTCGGTACGATGGCGAATGGTTTAGTTTCCCTTATTCAAACAGCATTAATGCCGATGTTATGGGCGATATTATTGCAACACAATCCGGTGCAAAATGGATAATCCTGCCGCGTGGTTACGGCCTTTTTATTTTTGATGAAAGAGGTACTTACGAAGAATCAGGAGACGATCTGAAAGTAAAAATCTCGGTACAAGACGAAGATGGCGAAATAATAAACGATATCTATTCCATAGCAGAAGACAAAGATGGAGCTGTATGGGTTGGTACTAATCTTGGCGTTTTGGTATATTATAACAGCTATAGCGTTTTGCAGGATCCATCGACCAGGGCACAACGAATTATTGTTGAAATTGATGGTACTCCCCAGCATTTGTTAGGTACCGAAACCGTTACGGCAATAACTATTGATGGTGCAAACAGAAAGTGGTTTGGTACCGAGGGTGGTGGTGTCTTCTTAATGTCGGAAGATGCAACAGAGCAAATTCTAAATTTTAATGTTAATAACAGCCCCATTCTTTCAAATAGTATAAAGTCGATTTCTATCGATGACGAAACCGGTGATGTGTATTTTGGTACTGATAAAGGAATTATTTCATATCGTGGAAAAGCAACTGAAGGCGAGTCGGGATTTAATAATCTATATGTTTATCCTAACCCTATACGGCCCGGCTACGAAGGAGAAATAATAATTAAAGGCACAACAGCCGAGGCAATTGTAAAAATTACCGATGTAAGCGGAAATCTTGTTTACGAAACCGAATCGCTTGGAGGGCAGGCAATATGGGATGGAAAGGATTTTTCGGGCCGCAAAGTAAGCACGGGGGTTTATCTTGTTTTCTGTTCGAACCCCGATGGCTCCGAAACCGAGGTAACAAAATTGTTGTTCATAAAGTAATTTCTTTTTTCGCTGATGTACGGCAAATCTTTTAATCTTAAATTTTTCAGTTACTGCTATCTCAAGATTTTCATCTCGTAATTATCGATCATAAAATTTGTTTTGCCACGATTCCATACAAACGCCTTTATTATATCTCCTTTTTTTAACCGGAAATTTGGCTCGTAACCGAGAACTACTTTTTCCCATCTGTTTGTGCTCAGTATAAAATCACGAAGATTAACCCTGTCCCAGATTTTTTGCTCACCATTTCTGAAAATTTGAATTGAAAATATTACATCACATTCATCGGGAATAGTTATATCACATGATGCGAAAATTATAACATGATCACTATCAATATTTTCTCTAATTTCTTCACGAATTCTTGGCCCCCACACAATTGCAGGATTAAAATGAAAAGCTTTACCTGTTGGTGAAGATAATTCTGAAACCGTATATAAACTATCGACATAGGATTTGTTTTTTTCGGTTTCAAATTTTTCAAGATGAGAGAAAAGAACTGATCTTTCATCGTTTCCCGTTTTACTAAAAAGAATCAGCCCACCCCTATTTCTATTTCTTTTCTTTTGAACAAATCTATATTTTAACCTGATTATTTCCTCTACTTCTATCAATGGTTCACGATTGTGCCATACAAGCAATAACTTTTCGGTTTGGCAGGTATCAATAATGTTGTAAAAATTCACCAGATCGGTTCTGTCTAATAAATGTACAAAATGAAATGGGGAATTACTGTTCTTCCAATTTTCGGGGTGGCTTATGTTTGCAATACCTATAATATTTTCCTCATTAGAAATAATTTCGGATGCCTGCTTCATTAATTTGCTTTCGCCTTTTTCAATTGCAAATAGCTTCATTTGATTCATAATAACAAGGATAACTATAATTCCAAATACAACTTTTACAATTGCAAGAAACAAGATTGCCTTAGTACGGTTTTGTTTTCTCAATTTCTTGTAATGAAGGAATACTATAAAAATCAACAGAAAAAATAAAACCGAATAAGAAAAGTAAAATGCATTTTTCAGTTTCCTGTTTTCATATCGGAATATAAGTTGGTGTTGCCCACCCGGAACAAGTACTGCCCGGAACAAAATATTTGAAGTGAAATGTTCAATGGGCTTCCCGTCCATATATAATTGCCATCCAAAATAATTGGCCTGCAACAGATTAAGTATTTGTGGATTTTGCCCCGCGTAGTTAATAATTATTTCATCAGGGCTAAATAATGTTATCAGTGCAGTATCGCCTTTTCTATGCAGAATAGCAGGTAACTTAAGCTGCAATAATATCGAATCTTCAACAAAAACTTCGTTGCCCGAAAGCCCGCCGGATTTAATTTTATCTAATTCTGATAAAGGATATATTTTATCGCTTAAAAAAACTACAGGATTATTTATTACTGATTGGGCAAGTTCGGGGTAATTATCTGTCAGGTCGTCATATTGTTTTAACACAAAAGAGTTAAATCCCTGGTAACCCGGCCTTTTAGAAAATATGCTAACATTTTGCCATAAAGGCATCATTTTCGACATAAAATCCTTATTGCAACTTAATGGCCGGTTGTCGGGAACGGGAAACCCTAAAGGTTTTTTTGCAAGTTCTTTGTGCAATTCCAATGGTTTGAAATTATTTACGCCTGTAAAATTCATATTTAACTGAACCGCCAAGGCCATTTCGAGAAATACTATTACCCCAACTTTAAATAAGAATTTTTCTTTCCTTCCCTTGCTCAGCCAGAAATAAAAAATGGTAAGAATAATAGTTTGCAGTATTCCGTGAAATACCAACTGCTCGAAGAATGTGATTTTTTTAAGAAAACCCTGAATTGAATCAGGCCCTCTCCAAAAAACCGTATCATGATAAGGAAACTTCAATAATCCGATTATTGCCACAATTGCCATTACGCCTATACCAACTAATAAAACTCTTTTCAGTTTTTTAAATCCCACATCGTAAAGCTCTGTTATGTATTTCAAACCAAAACCTGAAATAATGAGGAAGCCAATAATTGTAAACAGGATAAAAACAGCCGGCATTCTAAAAAGATTTATTCCGGGTACAAAATCGTAGAAAAACGGATGGACAGGTGTGCCTGGGCCAAACGAAAGTAAAAGCGAAATAATGGAAATAATCAGAAATAATAATACAAAATGATTCTTCTTTCTAAAAGCAAAAACAGAAAAAATCATCATCAATACTCCCCAATATCCATTTATCATGGTTATGTCTGAATGAAAAATATCATGATTGTTCCCAAGAACAAAAGGTACGAGCCACGAAATAAGACTTTGTGGAGTGAATGAGTTTATAATAAAATCATCATATCCAAGTCCTGCAAACCTGACGGAATAAGGTTCTATTTGCGGATAGGTAAGGAGCAGGACTAAACTGCCCGCTACAACAATTAAATATAACAGCATATTCAATCCAATAAATTGCCAGGCAAATTTCTTTTGTTTTTGCTTAATCAGAATAAATAAATTGTAAACAAAAAACACCGGCAAAATATAATTCAGAAATATTGTGAAAGCAGGATAGGAGCCAAATACCATAAGCAACATAAACAGGGCTGCTTTCAGGCTATTTAACAAATCAGGTTTTTTACCTAAGCTTAAATAATAATACAATATCAGGGGTATAAAAGCTCCGCTGATGAAGAAACTGATATCTTGCCCGTGACCAATAAAAAAGCCCGAAAGCATCCAGGCTATTCCTGTTATTAGGGCTATTTGCCTGTTGTCGATTAATAATGAGGATAATTTATACATCCCAAAACCGGCCATCGACAAATAAAAAATTGTGAGAAAGTGCAAAGTTATGTTCGAATAGCCACCTGTAAGGCCAATTATGAACATCTCGGGAAACCAAGCCGAACGAAAATCGGCATGGATTGGATATCCAAAATGCTGGTATGGGTTCCAAAAAGGGATGATGCCATTTTGCCAACATTCGCCCACAAAATACCGCCAGGGCAAATAACAGTCTATCATGTCCCATTTTAAGCTATAACTTAAGAATGAAACTTGCCAAAAAGCAATTGCGGCAATAGCTGCAAACAAAAGATATGCAGTAATATCCGGGTACTTTTTGTTTAAACTGTTTGCTATGTTTCTCATGTTTTTTTAAAGTCTGTAAATATATTTATTTTCTACTTGCTGTAAATTCTGCTTGTTAAGTTTTAGAAAGACATTAACTTTGAACTCAAATGTTTCGTGAATTAAAGAAAGAATAAATTCCTTTCTTGAAAAAAAGTGAAAGTAATTTTATGGATAAAACTGAACAAAAAAGCAATATTACCCTATCGGTAGTAGTGCCGCTTTTTAATGAAGCAGAAAATGTACCTGATATAACTACCAGACTTTTAGCTGTATTAGATAAACTAAACGAAGAGTATGAGATAATATTTGTAAACGATGGCAGTAGTGATTCAACATGGCAACAAATTGAATTAGTGGCACAAAACAACAATCGCATAAAGGCTTTTTCTTTTTCGCGCAATTTCGGCCATCAACATGCAATTTTGGCCGGACTGTCTTATGCAAAAGGGAAAGCTGTAATTAGTATGGATGGCGATCTTCAACATCCGCCCGAAGTAATACCCGAAATGATGGCAGCCTGGAACGAAGGATACAATGTAATTCTAACATATCGTATTGATTCAGAAAAAACCGGTTTTTTAAAAAAGCTTACATCGAAATATTTTTACGGGATATTTTCCTCTATGACAGGTGTAGCTATATCTGCGCATTCATCTGATTTTCGTTTGTTAGATAATAAGGTTGTAAAAGATTTGTTACAGTTTAATGATGTTGATTTGTTTTTGCGCGGTGCTGTATCATGGTTGGGGTATCCTTCAAAAACAATTAGTTTTAAATCTG
>JAYENH010000007.1:0-6480 GCA_034721995.1 Bacteroidota bacterium | reverse complement strand
ATTGGGTCGGAATTTAATAGAATAACAGATGCCCCCGGCAAAGTAGTTTGCGAATGTTTATCAATTACAACCCCTCTTATTGTTTGAGTATAATTGTTTTGGGTAAAAGCTTGAAAGCCAACAATGGCTATCATTAATAAAATAAATACTTTTTTCATGTCTTTTTGTGTTTTAAATTTACAACAAAAGTCGATGAATTACTATGAAATGGTTACAGGTTTTCGGATGTATTGAAGAAAATAGCTTCTGAAATGAGAAATAGCCTGATAAAAAGTAAACTCCAAAATGCAATTAGCAAATATCAAATAAATTCCAAATTTCAATGTTCCAATTATTCAAATAGTTTGACAATTATTATGTCGGGGTAACCCATTGTAGTTGTCCTTTTTTTATATGGCACAAGTGTCGTTATCATTTATGAAAACTGCGTTGTATCCCTTTAAGCAGACACATTCATGTTAATGTAAGTTTGTATTATTTATTTCTTCTTCTATTAATTTAATTAATTCTAATGTAGGCTCAAACAATGGTTCTACAAAATCGCTGTTATATTCATATAGGTTTTCATAATCACCTTTTTGCCTCCAGTCAAACAATTCAGATAGTAGACGACCATATTTTTTATCAACTCTTTTGGTTTTTACAAAATGAAGAGAGAACTGGCTTTTTGTTGCTGAATGAGTTTTAGTTTGAATTTTATTTAATACTAAAAGTGCATTGACTGCATAGAATACAGAATAATACAATCTATTTACTGCAGAATTCCAGAGCTTATTTTCAGACAGAATTTTTGCTGCTTCAAATGTTTTATAGGCAGATTCAATCCTGTATTTAACATATTCTTGTCTTTCCTGATTTGTCATATCCGAACACCTTCTTGAATTACATTTTCATAAAAAGGGGTAATCCTCTGTTTTGTCTTCCAATCTTTTTTGGAATAAACAAATATTGATAAAGGTTCTCCTGTTTCTAATTCCAAATCATAAAGTTTGTACCTAAACTTTCGCTCTTCTGCTAAATCAACAGAATAATCTGTAAGTACCAGTATATCCCAGTCTGAATCAATTCGTTCATCACCACGAGCACGAGAACCATATAAAATTACATCTGCATTTGGATCAACTGAATTAACACACTGTCGAATTAATTGGCTTATATGTTTTGTCTTTTCCTTCATTCTTCAAAATTAAAAAAATATCATTTCGCCCACTTAGTTTGCCCTTTAAAAATATTCTAAAAATTAAAAGGCATAGCTCACACCCACCAGTGCATGGAAACGTTGGGAGGGGTAGTTGTTCCATTTGTAATATTTACTGGCTATTAGGTTGTTTATGTTTACGAAGGCCGATATTTTTTTGGTGTAGCGATATTCTACTCCGAGGTTTAGATCAATAATGTTTTCTAATTCTATTTCGGCATATTTTCCTGTTATCGGGTCGAGATTGCCACGGGCAAAACGGTTACCTATTATAAATATATCGGCATTAAAAAGAAATTTGCCCTGCATATTGTAAGTAGCAGCAAGGGTAAAATCGAAATCGGGTTTGTACCAGGCTTGTTGCTGGGTTTGTATTGTGAAATAGTTGTAGTAGTTTCCTTTTAAACGGAAATCGAATTTTTCGTTCGGTGCAAAAACCAGTTCAGCATTCAAATTTAACATGTCCATGTCGTCGTAAACTGTGGTAAAGCGGATTCCCTCGAAACCAATTGTATCGACAAAAAGCATAGCGTCTTTCATTTCGCGGTATGTGGCTTTTATATCGAACGAAAGTTTTGAACTGATGTTGGCCTTGAAACCGGCATAAATAATTTTTCGGTGTTGCGTTGGTTTTGTCTCAAACCCCGCCCAAACAAAAGGGTTAGCTGTAGCTACATCAACAAAATAATTGTTTTCCAATTTTCCGGTAAACCCGAAATATGTAAGCAAAAACTTATCGGCCAAAGCAAACTGAAATTTAATGTTTGGATAAAAATATGTTTTATTATTTTCATCAGGATTAACAAGCAAAAATGTATTTACGCCAAGCGTGGCCTGCCATTCCTCTTCCTGGCGTTGCACCCACGGATTAATCATAAACAGGTAATGTGTAAGGCTGTCGCTAATGCTGTTGCGCTTGAAATAACTAAACCGGGTATCGAAACCCACAAGGCTATTTTTCACATAATCGCGAAAATCGGCTTTAAGGCTAAACGAGTTTTCATTGCTCTTTTCAGTATCGGCAAAATAATAAAAACCAAGATCGAAATCGTAATGGATTTTTGTCTTACTTATTTTATCAGATTTTAAACGCACCGAAGCCCCCAGCTTATTATACATCTGGTCGGGCAGGTCTTTGCGGGCAACTTCGGGAGAACCCGGCGTAAAACCATAATACTTGAATTTATTTCCCGAGTAATCAAGCTTGCCCGACAAACTTTTGTTTTTCTTAAAACTGGTGCCGTATAAGCCAATATAGTTTTCGCTAAAATTTGGGTAGTATTTGTAATCATCGATTTTAAAACCACCATACGATGAGTGATGGCCGGCCTTGATGCCAAAGCTGCTTTTTCGCGAGCGCAGACTGTTTATTCTTATTTCGGCCAGTGGCGATATGTCGCTCCCGAAACCAAGTTTCACATAATTTCCGTAAAGTCTGGTGAGGGGTTCGCCAACAATTTTTGCCGGTTTTATCGGGTCAATTTCAAATCCTGTTTTATAAAGCGTAGGAACAATCCGATACGTAAATTCGGGTTTCAGATGAAGTGTGTCTTTTACACTTGGCATTACATTAAGTTTTTCGGCATCGCGTATTGTCGGGGTATATGCTTTAATAACTACCACATCTTTATCTAATTGCGCAAAAGCCATAAAAGGAAAAAGCATTATCAGGCTTAGGACGAATATTCTATTTAGTTTTTTCATTGCTTTCGGTTTTTTCATTTCTGATAAATGATCCATTATTCGACCTCCGTCTTTGTTGAATCCTGTGTTTTTTCTTCGCTTTCAAAAAGTTCGTCGTATTCGCCTTTCTGGTTTTCGTTGAAATCCAATTCCAGGTCCTGCATTTCGTTAAACAATGTTTCGGCTTCTTCGCGTTCGAGTATCTCGTTTAATTTTTCGCGGGCAGTTTGCACTATACCGTCGTTTGGAATATCATAATATTGTATCACACTTTCGAGCGTATGCCTTGCCTGGAAGTCGTCATCCTTAACAACATACACATCCGACAAAAGGATAATCGATTTTGCCAGCCAAAACTGATGGGGTGTGTTCATTTTATTGTATTCCATTATTTCTTTTTCGGCTTCATCAAATTTTTCCTGATCAAAAAGTATTTCGGCAACTCGATATTTTGCTTCGGCACCTTGTTTTGTATTTGTGTTTTCCGAAATATACTTGAATTCGTTAATGGCCGATACTTTATCTTCTTTACTTAAAAACGATTTTGCCAAAACAAAATGTGCTTCATCCATTACCCTTGCTTGTATTTTATCAGAGATAACAACTTTATTTGCCGACTCAATCGATGCATCAATTTTTTTCAGCTTATAATTACAGCGCATCTGGCCAATTCGTGATTCCAACATGTTTTTCGATTTCTCGGCAACGGCTTCCAGTTTTTCGTAGTTTTTCAGGGCTTTTTCGCTTTGCCCTTTTTCGAAATACATCCGTGCCGATTGGGAAAGTGCATCTTCGGTGTACTCGTTTCTTGGTAGGTTGGCCAGGTACTCGAACGAAACCAGTGCGGCAGCTTCGTTGTTTGCCCGCAAGTTGCAATCGGCCTTGTAATAATGTATTTGTTTCAGGTAATTCCCTTCCGGGAAGTTAGATATATATTTATTGAAATGTACACTTGCTTTGTCGCAATCGCCCAGCATATAGAGCCTTTCGGCCGACAAAAATGTAAGTGAATCTTTTTCGCCAACACTGATTTTTGCCATGCCATCGACATTTTCTGCATAAGCAAAAAACTCATCCTCGCGCTGTGCCGACATATAAATATTCCTTAAACCTAACATGGCGTTTTTTGCTTGCGATGATGCAGGAAATGAATCGACCACTTGTTTATAAGCAAAAAGGGCAGCATCATTATTATCACGGTTATAATGTATAAGGCCAAGTTGCAGATATGCTTTTGGTACAAAGCTGCTTTTCGGAAAACTGTCAATAAGTATATTGTACGATTCTACAGCTTCTTCTGTTTTATCGAGTTTCACATAGCTTTTTCCGAGTTCGAAAAGGACATCGACAATATAATTCGATTTTGGAAAATTGTTGACCATCTGCCTTAGCACCCAATTCTTTTTTCCATATTCGTGTAACAAACCATAAGAAATTGCCTTTTGAAATGTTGCGTAATCGGTATCCGAAGTATTTATCGAAATGGCAAGATCGTAATATTTTACCGACTCGGCATATTTTCGCTGAACAAAATAGCAATCGCCCAAACGTACATAAGAATCACCAACTGTGGGCGAGGCATTTTCGTTTTTATTCACATATTTACGAAACCAAATAACAGCCTCGGAATAATTATCGAGTTTAAAATTTGCATACGCCAGATTATAATGGGCAATGGTATATTCATCAATAGAAATTGCGCCGGGCGATAAAATAAAAGTATTGTAATGCGTAACTGCCTCTCCAAAGCGTTTCAACCTGTACATCGACTCGGCTTTCCAATACAAGGCCTGTGCCCTGAACGACGGGTTTATGCTGGCGTATTTTAGCGACTTATCGTAATATTGGATAGCTTTATCGAAATTCATATCGCTGAATAATTCCGTTGCCCTGAAAAATGCAACACGCTGATATGCCGTTTTTATTTTTTCGGTTTTATTCTCGATATTTTCGAGCGACACCAATGCTTCGCCGTAATTTCTTGTAGCCATGTACACCTTCATCAGGTAATCGTACACCTCGTCGGAATATATTGAATTAGGAAAACGGCTTAGAAAATCGTTGAATATTTTAATGGTTTGGTTAAATGGCGAATACGACAATTCGAAGCTCAGTTTGGCAGTACTCAACAAACTTTCTTCCTCAATATCTTTGTCGTAATCCATGTTCGATGCGGCATTAAAAGCCTTATGTGCCTTCGATTTATCTTTAGTTTTCAAATAACAATCTGCCAAATGGAAATAAGCATTTTGCGACAATTTACTTTTGCCCCGTGCAACTTTCTCGAAATTTTCGATTGCTCCGTCAAAATTTCCAACTTTATAGTAAGCATAAGCTAATTGATATATATCTTCTTTTTCGTAGCGTTCGCCCGTTTCTTTATATTTTTTCAGATATGGTATCGAGGCTTCATACTCGCCTGTTTTATAATATGCTTCGCCAATTATGCGGGCAATTTCAGGGGCACGTTTCGGAGTCGATTTTTCTAACAATGCAGGGGCAATTTCCTTTATTTTTTCATTCTCGCCCTGCATAAAATAAATATGCGTAAGATAGTATGGCACAACGCTCTCAAACATTTCGTCTTCCTGAATCCGCATGAATGAATTGAGGGCTGTTTGATAATCGCCATCGGAATAATTGATATGCCCGTAGAAATAATTCGAAGCTGCCCAAAACTCCGAATCAATATCTTTTATCTCGAAAAAGCATAAGCGCGATTTATCAAATTTATTTTTCCTGAAATAGCTGTAGCCCAACTGAAAGTAGTACTCGGTACGGTCTTCGGGGTTAAGGTCGGGTTTGTCGACTTTTTCGAGGAATTTAATGGTTTGCGAATATTTCTTTTTCCTGTATTGCACCTTTCCCATCTGAAAATTCAGTTGGTTGATGCGAGGATCTTCAGGGTGGTTAAGGATGAAATTATCGATCAGAAAACCTGCATCGCGATGAAACAATTCGATGGCACACAATGCCTGATAATATTCGGCATCGATACGCTGTAGCGATTGCGGGTTTTCATCAGCATCGATCACATCCTGAAACTCTTTTCGGGCGGCCCCGAATTTTTCTTTTTCAAACAGTTCTATTGCCTTTTTGTAGCTTTTATCAGGGTCGGTATGTACCAGCGATTTCTGTGCAGGCAAGTCGTTGCTGAGAAACAAAAGTACTGCAAGGAAGCAGCTTACAAATAATCTTATCGTTTTCATAAAACAAAATATTGAATTGCGTAAAGATAAATAAACTATAAGTTCCCTCCTTAGGTTTTTTACTAATATTGTTAACAACAAACTGTTGATTACTTTTATTATTGTTTTTTAAATCAAAGCCGGATTTTGATAGTTGGCAGTGGCAGGTCGGCAGGCCGGTAATCCGTAGTCGGCAGTTGGCAGTTCTGGACTTGCGACATCACCCAAATTTATTCGGGTGTCAGGGTGAGGTGGTGTTTCGATTTCCTCAATGAGACATGTGCCTTTGTGGAAAAAAACTATTTTTAGGGCAAAATATTTACGATGCTATATCTCTTGTTTTCAATACTTAGTTCGTCGGCAATTTTTGCAATATTTAAAATTGCGGAGATAAAAAAAGTTGATAATGTA
>JAYENH010000006.1:0-6480 GCA_034721995.1 Bacteroidota bacterium | reverse complement strand
CGCAAATTCGGTTTAGGATTTCCAACATCCGTTTTGTGCCGACACGGCAAAATGTGCATTTCCCACAACTTTCGTTTTGTGTAAACGTCAGAAAATACCGGGCAATGTCGACCATGCAATCGGTTTGGTCGAGAACCACCAGGCCTCCGGAGCCCATCATTGCACCGGCTTGTTGCAGCGATTGGTAATCAACCTGTGTGTTGCCCAGCCAATGCGGCACACAGCCTCCCGAGGGGCCACCAATCTGAACAGCTTTAAATTGTTTTCCGTTTGCTGCCCCGCCACCAATTTCGTTTACAATTTCGTTTATGGTCATCCCCATTGGCACTTCGATAAGGCCGCCCCGTGCAACCTTTCCGGCAAGTGAAAAAACTTTTGTGCCTTTGCTGTTTTCTGTTCCTGTTTCAGCGAATTTTTCTGCTCCATTGCCCAGGATATATGAAATCTGTGCAAAAGTTTCGGTATTATTTACCAGCGTTGGTTTTCCCCACAATCCTTGTTCGGCAGGGTATGGCGGCCTGATGTGCGGAAATCCACGCTTGCCCTCGATGGAAGAAATCAGGGCGGTTTCTTCGCCACAAACAAATGCCCCGGCCCCTTGAACAATTTCAATATCGAAGTTAAAACCCGATTTTAAAATATTCCGTCCCAGGTAGCCACGCTCGCGACAAATATCCAATGCCATTTGCACACGCTGCACTGCCAGGGGATATTCGGCACGAATGTAGAAAATAGCTTTGGCTGCCCCAACAGCTTTTGCCGCAATCATTATTCCTTCGATAATTCGGTAGGGGTACGATTCCAACAACATACGGTCCATGAACGCGCCAGGGTCGCCCTCGTCGCCATTGCAGATAATGTATTTTTCATCAGCCTTCGATCCAGCTACTATTCCCCATTTTGTGGCAGTGCTAAAACCTGCTCCTCCACGCCCACGGATACCGCTTTTTCTGATCTCATCAATAATTTCCTGTGGCGATAATTTCAATGCCCTGCGTATAGCCTTTAATCCACTTCTGAACTTATATTCATCGATGTCGGTAGGATTTATCATTCCACGAAATTCGGTAGCAATGGGCACTTGCATATTCAAAAACGATGATACATGCTTTTCGCGAACATCAAGCATGTAACGTTCTATGCCATTTTCGCCGTCGTTATATTGTAATTTCTGAATACTGCTTTTTATTGTCCTTTTTATTTTTCCCAATATAGTGCCGGCCTGAAAATGCTTTTCGACAATCGATGAAATTTCTTCGGGCTTTACTTTAGCGTAAATTATCGGTTTTTTGTTTTCTGTTTCTATCTCGACCAAAGGCACCTGATGGCACATCCCCACACAACCCACATGTTTAAGGTTTACGTGCAGCTTGTTTTTCTCCAGGCTCGTTTCAATTTCTTTCCTGATATTGTCGCTGCCACTGGCCACACAACATGACCCCAAGCCAATCCTGATTTCTCCTTTTATCTCTTGTCCGTTCGATTTGCGAAATTGCTGTTTGTCTTTTTTGTCTTTCTGATTTTCGTAATCGTCAAAAATCTGACTTATTTGTCCGGTAGTTACATGGCCATAAGTAATATGATTAATCTGAACAACGGGAGCTAATGTACAGCATCCGAGGCAACTCACTTTTTCGAGTGTGTATTTTCCTGACGCGTCGGTATCTTCACCATCAGGAAGCTCCATTTTACGACGAAAGGCATTGTACACCAAACCTGCACCTTTCACATGACAGGCCGTACCCATACAAACTTTTACCCTGTGTTCGCCCACCGGTTTTAGCCTAAATTGCGAATAAAAACTTGCCACGCTCAAAATTTCTGCCGGGGTGATTTCTGTTTTTTCGCAAACTTCTTTTAAAACCTCCTCCGGCAAATAATTGTATTTATTTTGAATGGCTTGCAAAATAGGGATGACAGAAGATTTTTCTGTACCAGTATTATTGATTATTTCTGATATTTCTTTTTTGTCGACCATTTATTTTTTCCCAATGCAATATAAACTTATGTTTGTCCTGATAAATATCCGGCCATTCGAAAAGGCAGGTGTAGTGGTGGTTTCTTCTCCTATTTCGGGTTGGGCAATCAAATTGAATTTCTTCGACACCTCCATTATGTACATTATGCCCTCCATGTCGAGAGTATATACTTTTCCTTCGACAATCATGGGCGATCCATAAAAACCGTTTGGCGATTCGTGTTCCCAGTAAAATTCACCGGTTTTGGCATCGTAACATGCAAACACTCCATAAGAGGTAGCAATAAACAACAAACCTTCGCTAACTGCCGGGCTTGAAACTTCCGGCATATATTCGTTATCTTCCCACAAGGTTTTATAACTATTATCAGAATCTATAGCTATTAATTTGGCATATTCGTTGGCTGCATAAATTATTCCATCGGCAAAAGCAGGCGAAGGGCCAACTTCACCCATCAGGCATTTTACCGACCAAATTTCTGAACCTGTCTCAATATTATATCCTGCCACAATAGGATTCGATGATAAAATTAATTGATAATCCCCATTTATTTTTGCAAGGATTGGTGATGCCCAGCTTATTCGGCAATTGCGTTTTACTTGCCAGATAAAATCGCCGGTCAGCACATTCAGGGCGAAAACTTTGCCGCCTTTGTTTGTGTCGTACTGCACAAAAAGCTTTTCTTTCCAGCAAATCAACGAAGATGAATGTCCGTAATGATTGTCGGGCACGCCGAGGTTTTTTGCCCACAAACGATTTCCGTCCAGGTCGAGGCAAACAATATCGCCATTGCCAAAAAAGCCATAAACCCGCTGGCCATCGGTAGTTAAACCTGGTGCAGAAAGGCCGGTATCATCGGTGGTTTTTGGGGTTTTTGCAGGCGAACCGGGAATATCCGTAACTTTGTGCTGCCACAAAAGGGAACCATCATCTTTGCTATAACAATAAATAAGCCTGGTTTTTTTGTTTCCCCCGGCCAGCATAACTTTGTCGCCCCAGATTATTGGTGAGTTATAACCATGAACAGGAATGTTTACTTTCCAGATTACATTTTTGCCCGATACCCCATCCCAATCTGTGGGGATGTTTTTGGCATAAGAAATACCTTGCCCAAGTGGCCCTCGAAAACAATTGTGTTGTTTTTTTATTTCTGATATTGTTGGGAAAACCGGTGCTCGTTCTTTTTTTATGGTCTCGATATTTTCTTCTGGTTCTATTCTTTTTTCTTCTGATTTTTTTTCTTCTGACATTTCTTTCTTTCGAACTTCAGGTTTAACCGGCAAAGCAGAATCATTATTAAAATTATCTTTTTCAGATACTTTTATAATTGTGTTTGAATTTTCTTCGGCAATTTCAATTATTTCGATTTCGGGATATTCATGAATATCAGCAACTATTTGTTTTTTCGATTCGTAGATTTCGAAATAGTTTTTCGATTTGAAACCTGCTAAAACAGCAAGCAATAAAATTATAAGGGAAACAGCAAGCAGCCATTTGTGCGATAAAACCCGTTCAATGTTTTCGTTCTGATGCGATTGTTCAGGCAAAGGGATTTCCGATTTCAGCGAAAAATAAAAACGCAGGGCAACAACAAAAACAATGGAAGCAATAAGAAGTAACCAGCTACCGGTTTTAATTTGCCATAAACTTGAAAAATATGCCTTTCGTGCAAGCAGGTCGAGGTTGCGAAGATCTTCTTTTAGCTCCTGATTTTTGGGATCATCGGACAAACGCTGCACGAGAGATTTCAATGCCTCGCTTTCGATGGGGTCGTTATGGTGTAATTGCCAATAATTCAGCAAAAGTAAAAATGCAACAAGCAGAGCAAATGCCCCCGAAATAATGGCGATATTAGCAGAAAACCGGATATTGTTTTGTTTTGTCATTAAAGCATTTCTGATTAAACTGATATTGTGCAAATTTAATAATTTGGTTTTAAATGGAGATTTAGATTTAGGCAATCCATGAGCTTCGTTGGTAAACAAGCCAAAGCAAAACCCGGCATTTTTCATGTCGCCACAAAATAGTATTCATTTTAAAATTGTTGGGATGCGTTTGGGACTACAATTGCAATAAACCCACTGATAATACTACAACTTAAAAGCATTGGCACAAAAGCAAAAGCACCGCCAGTAGGCAGTGCTTTTAGTTTCGAAAGTGGTGCCACCTGGAATTGAACCAGGGACACACGGATTTTCAGTCCGTTGCTCTACCAACTGAGCTATGGCACCTTTTCGTTTTGCGGGTGCAAATGTACAGCATTTTTATTTTTTAGCAAAAAATAAATTTATTTTTTAATAAAAAAATATTGAGCTTTTAACACTTAAGTAAATTGCAGAAATTCAGCAAGTTCGGAGACTCAGAATTATCAATCAAGGCGGATTAACTTCTGAAGGTCCCAGCTTATGGTAAAATCTTAAGCCTTCCATAACTTCATTTTTCAAGTTTCCAATTTCAAGTTTCCAATTTCTTATACTTTTGCAGACTAATTTTTGTAAATGGAATATCAAGTACATACATTAAAAAATGGCATACGCCTGCTTCATAAGTGGATAGATTCGCCTGTAGCCCATGCAGGTGTAATGATACACACAGGATCGCGAGATGAGGAAGAACATGAGCAGGGCATGGCACATTTTATTGAGCATGTTATTTTTAAAGGAACACAAAAGCGCAAGGCTTACCACATCCTTTGCCGGATGGAAGATGTTGGTGGCGACCTGAACGCATATACCGCAAAGGAGGAAACCTGCATTTATGCCTCGTTTATGAAAGAATATTACGACCGAAGCTTCGAGCTTTTCAGCGATATTATTTTTAATTCAACTTTTCCTGAAAAAGAATTAGAGAAAGAGAAAGAGGTAATTCTTGATGAGATTAATTCGTACAAAGACAATCCTTCTGAATTGATTTTTGATGATTTCGAGGCATTGATTTTTGATGGACACAGATTAGGCACAAATATTCTTGGCACACCCAAACACCTGAAAACGTTTAATAAACAGATGGCGCTTGATTTTATTAAGCGGGCATATTTTACCGATGAAATGATTGTTTGTTCGGTGGGCAATATTGAATTCAGCAAACTTGTGTATTATTTCGAAAAGTATTTTAGCGAGGCAATACCAAATTTGGAACGTTCGCGACGAGTAACTTTTCAGGATTATTCGGCTAATAGTAAAAGCCTGAAAATGGAAACTCACCAGTCGCACTGTATTTTAGGCAATGTGGCTTACAGCATTAAGGATGAACGACGTATAGGATTACATTTGCTGAACAATATTCTTGCAGGCCCCGGAATGAACAGCAGACTTAACCTGAGTTTACGCGAAAAACATGGCTATGCATACAATGTGGAGTCGAATTATACACCTTATTCCGATACCGGTATTTTTCAGATATATTTTGGAACCGACCATAACTACTTGAATAAAAGCCTGAAAATTGTAAAAAAGGAAATAAAGTATCTTCAGGAAAAAAAACTGGGCAGCCTGCAATTATCGAAAGCCAAAAAGCAACTTATAGGACAGTTGGCCATTGGTAATGAAAACCATGTTAACCAAATGATGTCCTTAGGTAAAAGTTACCTCGTTTTTGGACAATCCGAAACCCTTGAAGAAACAAGCCGGAAGATTGAAATAGTTACTGCTGAAGAACTGAGGGATATGGCAAACGAAATTTTAGAATTGGATCAACTATCTGTTTTAATTTATTTGTCGAAAAATGGAGGATAAATTAAAAGAATATTTATTATCTCATATTGATAAAGAAGACGAACTGTTGGCACAGCTGGCACGCAACAGCAATGTAAAAATTTACCACGGACGACAAGTGTCGGGGCATTTGCAGGGTAAAATCCTTGAAATGATCAGTAAAATGATAAGGCCGAAAAACATTCTTGAAATAGGTACTTTTACCGGTTATTCGGCAATTTGTTTGGCGAAAGGATTACAGCCCGGCGGAAAACTCCACACCATAGAAATTAACGACGAACTGGAAGATTTCATCAGGCATTATTTGTATCAATCATCAGAAAAAGAAAAAATAACATTGCACATTGGCGATGCATTGAAGATTATCCCAAAGTTAAATATAATGTTCGACCTTGTATTTATTGATGGGAACAAAAAACATTATTCCGATTATTACAATCAGATTTTTGATAAAATAATTGACGGAGGGTTTATTATTGCCGATAACATTCTCTGGGATGGTAAAGTTGTGCAAGACGATTTGCGCAACAACGACCATTTTGCCCATGGAATTATGGAATTCAACGAAATGATAAATAGCGATACGCGTGTAGAAAAAGTAATCCTGCCAGTAAGAGATGGAATGATGATAATCAGGAAGATTTACGATTGATGATTTACGATTTACGATTGATGATTTACGATTTTGTACTCAAGACTATTAATGACAATCGAATGACTACTGAATGACACGAAGTAAATGACAGAATATTGGAAACATAAGCGTTATATCTTCGCTTATGTTTCCA
>JAYENH010000005.1:0-6486 GCA_034721995.1 Bacteroidota bacterium | reverse complement strand
GTTGCCCCTTCAGAATTATCTACAATCAAACCAAAAATCGTATTATCGGTAAAAGTATTTGCAGGAATGGTTTGAGCTGTCGACCCTTTCATTTCAACTGTTCCTTCTAAAGCCGTGAAGATTCCATTACTGGTGATCGCTCCGGCTATTTGCATCGTATTGCCAATAATTTCTACTGATGATCCATAGTCGATTTCGAAATCCCGAACTGTTCCATTTGGGCCTGTGCTGAGAATTGGTTGGTTAACAACATCAGGTATTAGGACATCATCTGTTAAGGTAGGTAATATGCCACACCTCCAGTTTCCGGTATTGTTCCAATTCCTGTCAACTGCACCTGTCCAGGTTATTTCGTTAAAGATAGCGAGGGGAGTTGTTTCTGAAACAATATCGCAAGCACCAATAGCATCAATGGTATTTGTTACCGTATAGTTGCCGGGAGTACTTTCTACAATATTTACTTCTCCTGTTGCGGTACTTTCAAATACTAATCCTGCAGTAGAAGAAAATGTCCCTGCCTGAGCACCATTGCCCAATGTAGGTAAAGCATTACTTGCATTCGGACAATAGGGTGTACCCGGATAATTGAAAGATGCTATTGGTAGTGGGCTTACACTTAAAAGACCTTCTGATTCTGTTCCGCAGATATTTGCTTCGTTTAAAAAAACCACTTTATATTTATTTCCATCCATCGAAGCACTCACATTTTGCAATGTCAATGATACAATTACACCACTTGCTACCGTTCCGCTATCTCCCACAATGTTACTAAAGCTTGTTCCACCGTCGGTGCTTACCTGCCATTGGTACTTAACCTTAGTGTTTGCAAGAGTAGGTGGGTTTGTTGTTAAAATAACTGCTATTGCCGAGGCAGTAAAGAATGCATCGTCTGATTCGCATACAAACTGGTCTGGAACATCGGTATCAATAATAACCGAAGTAGCTTGTAAAAACGAATAATGTCCGGTTGATGTAGTATCAGGAATTGCATAAGAGGCTGAAATTACTCTTCCTTCGCTATCTGTAGTTGGTTGACCGTTCCCATAAACCCCATCATCACCACCATCGGCATTTTCATCGTTGTATGCTTCGTTGGCATCGCTGCAACCATCATTGTCGCTGTCAGGATCATCAGAATTTCTAATGCCGTCGTTATCATTATCGCATGTACCAAGAAAAAGAGCAGAAACATCACTGGCTGTTAATGCAGAGGGATAATGAACAATTTCATCCATTAAACCTTCGAAATAATTTCCGGTAGCCGCTCCAAAAGCATCATCGCTGCTCCGGCCAAAACTTTGTTGGCCCGAATGATAGGCTAACTCGCCAAAACCGGTATTTAATTCTCTTGTGGCAATACTATCTAAATACATAATTACAGTTCCATTGTTGTAGGTAAAGGCGATATGATGCCAAACACTATCATTCGGATATGTAAAGAAAGATGTGCTGACCTGACTTGCTGCACCGCCTTCGCGAACTGCATTTTCTAAAACATTACCGTTTAGACGTATTGCAATACCATTGGTGCCATCCCCTTCATCAAGTAGCGACTGAATGCCTGTTAATGATGCGGGTTTAATCCATAATGAATAAGAGAAATAGCTTATGGCCTGATTCAAATAAGAGCCATCATTGTATTGTAAATAATCTGAAGTACCATTAAAGGAAGCTGCTGCGGTGCTTCTTTTGCTATTGCTTGAATAAGAAACACTGCCCGATACCAGGTTGTGATTGTTGCCCGACTGGTCGTCGGTTGAATTTTCAAGAGGCCAATACCCATGAAAACCAGAAATTGGGTCACAGTCCATTTCAATGGCATCTTTTATCCCATCATTATCATCGTCCTCATCGCGCAAATCGTCAACCCCATCGGAATCGGAATCTTCAGAGATTATTTTGGTAACTACATTCGAAGAATCTGAAGGACACACTCCATTGGAGACAATTGCACGATAGTAATGGTCTGCTGTAAGGATTCCCATTTGGGCACTCGACAATGTCGATGAAGTGGCTCCTGAAATATTATTGAACACAATATTGTCGGTTGATGATTGCCATTGAATTGTGCCGGTATGCCCCATTAAAGTAATGTCGGTGGGGAAGTCTCCAATACAAATAACCTGGTCTGAAAATGCTGTTCCTCCAACACTTGGAGGAAAAACTGTTGCCAACACCGCTGTCCTTGTTTCGGTAGTACATCCATTTAGTGTTGCATCCACATAATATGTTGTACTTATCGAAATGGATGGAGTTGTAAAACTTATTCCTGTTCCTAATGAACTGCCGCCTGTTGATGCGGCATACCAGTTAATTGTACCTGCCGAAGCCGTGGCATTCAGATCAACAGCTCCGGTTTCACATCTCGATCCGGGTGTTGTTCCTGTGATGGTTGGTATTTCATACACAGTTGCCAATATTGCCGTTCTTGTTTCTGTGGTGTATCCGTTTTCTGTTGCATCAACATAAAAAGTTGTGCTGGTTGATATGGAAGGTGTTGTAAAATTATTACCCGTTCCCAACGAACTGCCACCGGTTGATACATCATACCAGTTAATTGTTCCGCCAGAAGCCGAGGCACCAAGTTGTACTGTTCCTGTTCCACACCTCGAACCGGGTGTTGTTCCGATTATTGATGGGATTTCATAAACTATTACTACGAAAGAACAGCTTGCAGTATTCCCACATCCATCCGTTGCTGTCCATAAAACAGTGGTACTACCCAGATTAAATGTTACACCTTCAAGTGTGTAGTTTCCTGAGCCGGTAGTTTGGCCCGATAAAGTATAGGCCGCTGAAACAATACCGCAATTATCACTTAGTGATGTGGGATCAAATTCTGTAAGTACGGTGGTATAGTTTGTTGCAGGAAGGGTAATGGTTTTCACTTGTGGAGAGGACGGACAAGTTATGGACGGAACTGTAGTATCATCAACCTCAATAGTTTGAACACAAGTTGAATAATTCCCTGCTGCATCCATTATTGTCCATGTTCGTGAAACAGTAATGGGGCATGTGCCTGAAGCAATATCAATATATGTAACTTGCGAAATCCCGCAGTTGTCGCTGATAATACCCTGGTTGGTGCCATTCTCAAATTGTGCTTCCGATGAATTTGCAGATACCATGGAATAGGGTGGATCGCTGATAGTGGCTGTGTTGCATCCTTCGATACTACGGGTTATAGCACAAGTGCTGATCACCGGCACTTCATCGTCTTCAACAATAATCTGGAAATCAACTGGCATTGACTGACATCCATTGGGTGCGGTTCCGCTTACAGTTCCTGTATATATGTCAACGGTATTGATTATTTGGTTTATATCGCCTGTACCACTTGCTATATTATTGTTCCCGCTGTCATTGATAACCCAGGTATAAATGGTACTGCTGAGGTCAGATGTAAAGCTGACTGTTGCAGCCGTTTCAGGACAAATAGTTTGGCTGCATGTACCTGGCATAACCAGTGGGGTAGGTTTTATCGTTGCAATGAGAGTTGTTTCATCAAGGCAACCTTCAGGTGAGGACAAGGAAGTGAAAGTATATGTTACGTTAATAACTGTAGTATCCGGGTTCGATAATACTTGCGATATATCGCCACCGCCCGATTGACCCAGGGAATTGGTCCATAGCACGCTGGCTCCTGTGGGATTTGTAGTTGTAATTGAAACATTAAGGGTTTCACCGCTACAGAGCGAAGTGGCGGATGGATTCAAATTGATTGTAAAAGGACTGGAGTCATCAATATTAATGGTTTGTTCGCAGCTTGTCGGGTTTCCGCAGGCATCTTTTATCACCCATGTACGTGTTACAATAATAGGGTAAGTTGTTGAAGAAGCCACATCGGAATAGGTAACCGAGGTAATTCCGCAATCATCGCTTGCCAATCCGTTGTTAGGTGCGGCTTCAAACTCAGCGAGAGACGAAAGTGCCGGAATGTTTGAAAAATCAGGTAAAGAAATGGCTGCTGTATTACATCCATCTACATTTCTGGTAAGCGGGCAAGTAACCAACGGACCTGTGTTCTGGATAGTCACTATATCTGATGCAGTAGCAATATCAGCACCTGAGCCGAGCTTTAAGGCTGCGTTATTTGTAATAACTGTGCCATCAGGGAAACATGCCTTTACGGTTGTAATGAAAGAAACCGAACCCGTTCCATTTGACGGGACTGCTTCCTCAATATGCCAGCGCAGTTTGTTAACCATAGCGGCATCGACAGGAGGGGTTGATGACCAGCTTAATCCGTTATCAGTTGAATAATAAATGGTGGAAGAATAAGTTCCTGATGTTGCACTTCCGGCAACATAAGATAAATTATCAGGGATAACATTTTCAATCACAACACCATTACCTGTACCGGGATCGCCCGCATCAGATAACCCTGTATTTGTATAGGAAAGTGTCCATGTAATTTCATCACATATTTTAACTGTATCATCCGGGTTGCTTGCCATAGCAAGCGTAAAGCCTGGCAGACCAGTTATCACCTTGACCCCTGTGCCATAATCTCCATTGTATTTCTCATTGTCAGAGCCTGAAGCTGCCTCCTGGTAAGGTGAAAGAAATCCATCTCCCCCGGTAAGCGCCAGGAAAGTATAGGTATAAGTTGCTCTAAAAGCACCGCTGGTAGCGCCGATCATTTGGCTGAGGTAAGGTTCATTATCGTAATGTGTAAGCGGAAAAGGATTAGAGGCTGGTACATCCCCCCATACATCAGCCTGAATATCCACAAGCCGAAAGGAATTTGAAGACCAGGATGTATCCCCTATGGGCTGATACCAAACATCATAATCATAGATACCATCCCTGTTTTCATCGAATCCCTGTCCTATATTACCAAAATTGGCGTTATTAACAGTAAGGCTAAAGGTTTGGCCGGGTTGAACCACAATCCCATCATCGTCCGATGTTATTGTTCCATCATTAGTAATGTCTATTTCTCCATCAATTACTGAAAAAGAGTTTAATACACCATCATCGGCAGTAGTAATTGTACCGTTGCTATCCATATCAATATGCCCATTTATTACCGTTTCGCCGTAATATGACCCATCGTCGGCATTTGTAATACTACCATCTGAATTGACATCAACCAGACCACTGATAACCCTGGCAGGGCTAACGGAGATATATCCATCCGGGTTTGGTGTTAATTTATTTGCACTGGCACTTAATTCACTACGTACTTTGGCAAATTCATGGAGCATATCAGTACGTAGTACTGTGCCATCCAGGGCATTAGTCCAAACAACCCATCGGTATCTTAAATCATCATTAAAGTCGTTGCCATCTCCAAAAGTAGGTTCTCCATAAGCATCCACTGTGGCATACTTAACCTGCCAATAAATGTTTTGGGATTCCCCGCCGTATGTGCCATCGTCAGAACTATTTATTACACCATCGTTGTTAAAATCCACGTATCCATCAATCAGGGCCGCTTCCCGCCAGCCATAAAAGGTTCCTGGAGGTATAGGCAGGTCATCTGCAGTGGTTACCGTGCCACTCAGGTTGACATCAACCCGGCCATCAATCACAATTTTTCCATTGCTAAGAGTTCCATTGTCTGAGCTATTTACAACACCATCCCTGTTAAAATCAATGCCCCCGTCAATTACGGGCTGAGAAGCTCCTAATGTGTTAAGTGGTCGGGAACAATCGGCCACATTTGACAAGTGTGAAAGAGAAAATGAGCCTTGGTAGGTATTGTTTGTTTGGGACAATGTCATGGTAGTTACCGGAAAAATGCCCGGTGTAGTTCCATCACCGAGGTAAACAGATGCATCAGTAAGGTCATTTAAACTTGCATTGGTAATTTTAGCACCAATGGAGAAAACACGTGGGCCATCAGTACCTGGTTGATTTGAATCAGCTATGAGGTTAGGGGCAGTAAGATCACTCAGGAAAAGACCGGGCTTTACTGTAATGGAATTGCTTTCTGCAAAAGGGAAAATTGCTCCTGAATTGGAATGGGCATTGCCGCCAAATGTAAGTGTCCCGGCTGATTCGTTGGCTGTAGTAAGGTATATCCAGGTAAAAGTAACAGCTGAAGTATCTACAGTTAATGATAAAGGAGTGGGGCCGCTAAGCAGTGTGGCAAACACTCCATTTGTACCTGAAACAGATAATGGATTTGGTTCTACATCCGTAAGGGTAGTTGGATTGGTAAGGGTCATTGTTATTGTAACACTATCAGAAGCTACCGTATTTGAGGGTGTTACACTTATGCTTGTTGTACCGGTTTGAGATAACTGGTAGGTTCTTGCAAAAACACCATAGTTGTCGATATTTCCTGATGTGGTTCCATTGCCTTCAAAGGATATTAAAAACTTTCCTGATGCATTTATATCCATAACCGGATATGCCTGGTAGCCTGTAATGCTTTGGTTTACCATAGTCTCGACACCAATGGCGGTTCCTGTAGAATTATATTCCCGCATCCAGACAGACGCGCCCGGCCCGGCCAGTTCAGTAGATCCACCACCT
>JAYENH010000004.1:0-6516 GCA_034721995.1 Bacteroidota bacterium | reverse complement strand
TCCCCTACCATCGTTTGCGTTAAGCTTGTAATAAAATGAGCCTGGCAATTTCTTTTCTGCCATATACTTTACAAAATGCTCCATCCATTTCTCGTTGTAGGAGTATTGTTGATAATTGACACCAAATGCACCTGGTACTACAGCATAATCATCGGCAAGGTATCCCCATCTCCAATCATTTATTGCAGGAAGGAAATTGTCTAAAGTATCGCAGGTGAATTCATTTACATAAGAATGCTCGTTTTGGAAAGTTTGAGGTGCAAAAATTATTTTATGTCCCGGAATGTTAAGAGGCCATTTTCTTACACCTGCAAGATTTTCGGCATAGCCATATTGGTTATTGCCTCCCAGGTCGGATTGTTCTATGGCAGATAATTCTGTATCTGATGTGTATTGTATTCCTTCGGCAAAAATCAACCAATCAGGATTATGGAATAAAATAGAATCTCCTGCCATATTTAAGAAATCGCGGTAATCGTTATCACTTCCCGATCCATTCCAAACAGAACCATAAGGATCAGCAATTAAATCAATCCCAATAATATTTTCGTGTTGTGCTAAGTCGTTGGCAAGGAATATTAAATTGCTGATATATTCGTTTTTTGTATTCTGAACATCGGTAGTATCGTACCACAAATTGCCGGAATAGATTTTATCATGATGGGCCAACAATACATATATTTCAAGTTCTTCGCATTTTTCAATAACCAACTGTAGAAATTCGTATTCGTTTTTATCAATAAAGTCGCTATTGTCGCCTGCCCATGTGGCTACACATTCTCCTAAAACTTCGGTTCCGTTAATACGGTCCCTGACTACGTCGCCTGAATAAACAAGCCTAAGAGCATTAAAACCCTTATCCTTTAAATTTTGTAAGAAAATAGTATAATCAACAGCATATAATCCTTCAAAATCGCAATTGTCAACCCCAAGACCTGTCCATGTAGCACCACGTAAGTTAATAAGTTCGCCGGCATGATAAATATTGCCTTTTTTGTGAATAGGGTATAAATCAACAATTGAATCGTTTGCAAAATAGTAACCTGATATTGCAAATGGTTCTACTATTTCAAGAGTATCGGCACCATTGCCAACAGTAGTATCAATTTCAACAACGGCATATACACCAAACAAATCGGTATTAATCTCAATAATATTATTTGTTGTATCAAGTATACTCGTCTGTAATTCCCAATAAGTTCCATTATGCCTGTAAAACGATAAACTGCTTTCATCAACTGAGCCTAATTCATTATTGGTATACTCAACACTGATTGTAAATTCGCTATTGGCAGTATCGGTAGAGATTACTTCAAATTCGTGCAATATGGTTTTTAATTTGCCGAGTTCCGGTATATTTGCTTTCCCCGACCACATTGAAACATGCTTAACATAAGTGTTATTGGGCAAATCGCCGGCATCGAAATAATAACTTGTACCATCTCGTGGCGAATATATTGTATCTCCTGAGGAAGAAATTGTATCGTCGACAAGCCCATAAAGAACAATCAGGTCTCTGTATTTGTCTTCTTTCAGTGTCGACATATCACTTTCGTACAATCCTTCATAGGAATCTCCATTAATAGCCCAGTAAAATGAACCTGGTAATTTTTTCTCGGCCATATACTTGACAAAACCCTCCAGCCATTCTTCGCCATACGAATAATCGGGATAGCTAATTCCAAATCCTCCGGGCATTACTGCATGTTCTTCGGCCAAATATCCCCATCTCCAGTCGTTTATTTCTGAAAGATAATTATCAATTGTATCAATTGTGCTTTCATTTACAAAAGTATGCTTGTAGGTATTGGTTTGTGGTGTAAAAACTATTTTATGATTGGGTATACTAAGAGGCCATTTGCTGACACCGGCAAGGTTTTCGCCAAACCCAATCTGATTGTTCCCTCCTTGTCCCGATTGCTCAATTACCGTTAATTCACTATCGGAAGTATATTGCAAGCCCTGGGCAAAAATCATCCAGTCTTGACAATGGCTTAATACCGAATCGCCCGCCATGTTAATAAAATCTCTATAATCGTTAGCAGCTCCTGAGCCATTCCATGTAGCGCCATAGGGTTCGCTAACCAAATCGATACCTATAATATTTGAATAATGTCCAAAATGTTCGGCAACAAAAACTAAATTATTAATATATTCATTCCTTGTGTTTTCAATATCGGTGGCATCGAACCATAAATTATTACTATATATTTCGTCCTGATGACCGAGCAAAACATGTATCTCCATTTCTTCGCATCTGCCAATAATGTGGTTAAGCAAAGCATATTCTGATTGTCCGTATAAAAAATTGTTTTGGCCAATCCAATATGCGATACATGTAGAAGGTTGATTTGTACCGTTAATAAAATTTCTTATTACATCGCCACCATATATTAATCTTATGGTGTTGAATCCTAAATCCTTAATGCCTTGCAAAACCTCGACGTAATCTACTGCCCATAATCCTGCCAAATCACATTCATGTATTCCTATGTCGTACCAGTTAATACCACGTATGTTTAGTAATTCACCATCATGATAAAAATTCCCTTTTTTGTGGTCAGGATATAAATCCAAAATCGAATCTGTTGCAAAATAATATCCGGCAGCATGTCCGCAAGCATTGGCTGCGAGGGTCGATAATTTAGTTTCTAATATTGCATAAAAGCCAAACTGGTCTGTACTGGTTTCAATTTGATTATTGCTAGTGTCAAGAGTGCTTTCTACAATTTCCCATTCGCTACCGGAATAATAATAAAACGATAATCTGGTTTCATCAACTGCGCCCAATTCATTATTGCTATAAATTACGCTTATTGTAAACTCGCTATTGGCAGGATTTGTTGATATAACTTCAAATTCGTGCAAAATACTCCGCATATTGTCCAAACCGGGAATAGCAGCCTGCCCCGACCACGAAGAATTATGTATTACAATTGTGCTATCGGGTAAATTTCCAGTGCCAAAAGTATAAGTGCTTGCATCGCGTGGCGAATAAATTGTACCACCTGAGGCCGAAATAGTATCACTTACAGTTCCAAAGAGTACTTGCAGATCGCTTAATTTATTTTGCTTTACTGTTTGAAAATCACTTTCTAATATCCCCATTGCAGGATCGTTGCCATTGAGGCTCCAATAAAATGATCCGGGAATTTTCTTTTCGGCTAAATATTTCACAAAATGCTCCATCCACTTTTCGCTGTACGAATATTCCTGATATCCAATACCGAAAGCACCGGGCACAAGCGCATAATCTTCGGCCAGATAGCCCCAGCGCCAGTCGTTTATTGCCGGCAGGTAACTGTCTATAGAGTCAATAGTATTTTGGTTTACAAACGAAAAGTTATAATTAAAGCTATGTGGACTGAAAACAATTTTATATGTTGGCAAATCAACAGGCCAGTTTTTAATGCCTGCAAGATTTTCGCCCATTCCAAATTGATTGTTTCCGCCAAGTTCAGATTGCTCGATTGCACTTAATGACGCATCGGCTGTGTATTGTACACCTTCGGCAAAAATAAGCCAATTTGAATTATGTTGAAGAATTGATGAGCCTGCTATATTTATAAAGCTACGGAAATCGTTATCATTTCCCGAACCGTTCCAAACGGCAGCATAAGGTTGATAAACTATATCGATCCCAATTACATTTTCGTATTGAGCAAAGCTATCGGCAAGCATTGTTAAATTACTGATATATTCATTTGTAGTATTTACTATATCGGATGTATCGTACCAAAGGTTGCCGTTATAAATCGAATCCTGATGGGCAAGCAAAACATACAGCCCCATTTCTTCACATTTTGCAACAATAGTTTCCAGCAGTTCATACTCGTTCATTCCATCAAAAATACTGTTGTCTCCCAAAGTAGTTGCAATACACGAAACAGGTTCATCGTTACCGCTTATATGATTTCTGATCACATTGCCTGAATAAACAAGGCGTACAGCATTAAAGCCCATTTCGACTATATTCTGTAATAATTCTGTATATTCAACATCGTTTAAACCATGTGCATCGCAATTTTGCACACCTATATCGTACCAATTAATACCACGTAAATTTATAAGTTCGCCATGGTGATAAAGATGCCCTTTTTTATGATTGGGATATAATCCGACAATTACATCACTTGCGTAGTAATAACCTGCAACAGCTTCGTTTGCATCATCAACAAAAATTGATGTGGCGTTATTCCCTTCTAGAACTGCATAATATCCAAACTGGCTTGTAAGTGTTTCTATTTTATTAAGGCTTGTGTCCAACGAACTTTGCAGTAGTACCCAATTGCTTCCATTGTAGTAGTAGAACGATAATTTTGTTTCATCAACTGTTCCAAGTTCATTATCGGTATAATTAATACTTATTTTGAATTCATCCATAGCAGCCTGTGTAGATGTAATTTCAAATTCGTGCAATATACTGCCGAGGCTTCCTAAATCCGGGATATTTGCTTGTCCCGACCACCATGAATTATGATAAATTATAGTATTCCACGCCAAATCGCCCTGTCCAAAAGTGTAAGTTGTACCATCCCTTGGAGAATACATTGTTCCACCATCTGTTGAGAATGTGTCTTTAACAGTTCCAAAAAGTACCAGGATGTCATCCAATTTATCCTGCCTAACGGTTTGCCAATCGGTTTCAAGAATGCTAAGTATTTCGTCGTTACCATTTAATGCCCAGTAAAACGAACCGGGTAATTTTTTTTCAGCAATATACTTAATAATATGTTCTAACCACTTTTCGCCATAAGGGCAGTTATTATAACTAACGCCAAATTCGCCGGGCATAACAGCATAATCATCGGCAAGATATCCCCACTTCCAATCATTTATTTCAGGTAAAAAATTATCAAGTGTATCGGCATTAGATTCATTAATAAATGAATGTTCAAATTGGTAAGTGTGTGGGCTATATATAATTTTATAATCGGGTAAAGAGGAAGGCCAGTTTCTTACACTGCTTAAGTTTTCGCCCCAGTTATACTGATTGTAGCCTCCCAGATAGGTTTGATTTACAGGCTCAACCAGAATGTCGCCGGTATATTGTACACCCTCTATAGTAACAAGCCAATTAGGGTTATGAGCTAAAATAGAATCTCCTGCCTGATTCGAGAAATTTCTCCAGTTATTTATGGCATTTGAGTTATTCCAAACTGCCCCATAAGGTTCGTTTATTAAGTCGATACCTATAATATTATCGTATTGTGCAAAGCTGTCGGCAACAGATATAAGGCTTTCGAGATAATCGTTAGTTGTGTTTACAACATCGTTTGCATCGTACCATAAACCACTGCCCGGCCCCATGTCGTGATGATCTATAAGCACATATAAACCAATTTCCTCGCACTTACCGATAAGGGCATGTACCAGCTCATAATCGGTAAGGCCTACAAGTTCGCTATTCATCCCATTTGCGAATTGAATACAATTTGCAAGACCGTCAGTGCCATTTATGTGGTTATAAAATACCTCGCCCGAAACAACAAGACGGATGGCATTAAATCCCAGATCTTCGACCATTTGCAGTAATTCATTCCAGTCAAGCATATATAAGCCATCTGCATCGCAAAAATTTATTCCAATTCCAAACCAATTAATACCCCTTATATTGATTATTTCACCATTGTGGTATAGATGTCCTTTTTTGTGGTCGGGGTATGTTGAGACCACTGTGTCGGTAGCATAATAATATCCCGTTATGGGAGCCTGCCCAATAGCCAGGCTTGCAATTACAGCGAACTGTAATATCAGTAGAAGTTTTTTCATGTCTTTTCAAGTTATTTAAGTTACCGGCATTTACGGGAAGGAATAAAATTTGGTTTCATTTTTTTTTGATGAACAAAACCCTTCGCAAAATGAAGCATCAGATAAAATACTGAAATACAATTATGTGAGAGCCGTATATTTTATTGAAATGATAAAATAATTTGACAAAAATTTACTTCTGATAATTGTTAGGAGAAACGTGATTTCAGAAATTGCTACTTTTAGAAATGGGTTTAAACATTAATAAAAAACATTCAATATAAACTGCACATTGTTAGAGGAAGGATCGAAACAAGTTTTTTTCAGCATTATTTGTAAACATTGAAATGAAATTGCATTTGAAGTGGAATTTCAGACTTTGAACTTTGATCTCCGAAGGAGGCTTACAGCTAATTTCACAGAACAAAATTGACCCTAAACTGCTTGCATGAAAAGATTGTCATTTAGTATTTTTCAACCATATAAGAAATATAAGGACATGTAAGAAAAACTATGTTTTTCCATAAATTTTCTTATATGCCTTATATGGTAATGTTTACAAGGTTTTGTCAGGCATGAGCAAAGTTATTTAATATTGTCAAATATATTGAACTGATATTTTGAAATAGTGTCAGTAAAAATTCCTTCTAAGTCAGGAAGTCTGAATCTCCTAAATACGACAATCCCAGTTTACGAAAAAACCGGGGTAACTGGCTGATAATTTGGCCATAGGTCAGGAGTTCTGAAGTTTATCTATATTGATTT
>JAYENH010000003.1:0-6528 GCA_034721995.1 Bacteroidota bacterium | reverse complement strand
ATTTTCAATTTCGCGATAACAAAATTCGCTTCATCTTTCTTGGAATTTCTCTTGTTTTATTAATAACATTGCAGGCAGTGTCAATTCCAATAATTATTTTTTTGTATATTTTAATTTCGCTTTTTAGTAATTAGATAATTAGTAATTTTGGAAAAAGAAAAACAAATAAAAAGCTTATGAAATTTATTGCAGAAATAGATGTAATGCCCCTTAAAGCCTTGTTAGATCCACAAGGGAAAGCCGTAAGAATGAGTATGCACAACATTGGTTACAAATCGGTTGAAAATGTACGAATTGGCAAACATATTACTATGGAAATAGAAGCCGGTGATAAGCCTGAAGCTTCGGAAAAAGTAGAAGAGGCATGTAAAAAAATCCTTTCGAACCCCGTAATGGAGTATTACGAATTCAAAATCGAAAAACAGTAGAGGGTACAAAATCAAAATATGCATTTTGTATTGCTAAAATCGAATTGCAATTAATGAAAACTGCTATAAACGATTGAGGGAGATTTGATTATATCCAATTAGCAGTTTCAGGATTAATAGAGATTCCCTAATCTCAACTTCAAAAATCTAACTCAAGCCTTTAATTTGTTCTTTAAGGGATTTGATTTTGCTTTCGGCATCGGCTTGTTTTTGGCGTTCGTTTTCAACAACTTTAACTGGGGCATTATTGACGAAACGCTCGTTGCTCAATTTTTTACTAACCGTATTATGGAAACCGGTTTGGTAATCAAGCTCTTTTTGCAGTTTTTCGAGTTCTTCTTCAACATTAACTTTACCTTTTAACGGTACAAAATATTCGGTAGTGCCAATAATAAACGAAACAGCACCATCTGGCTTTTCTGTGCATTGCTGTATCTCAGATAAATTGGCCAATTTTAAAAGTACCGAATCGAATTGATTTGAATATTTTCCATTGCCGGATTTTATCAACAACTGAAGTTTTTCTTTCATCGGTATTTGCTTATCGGCACGAACTTTACGTATACTGCTAATTGCATCTTTGCTGATTTCAAAATTCTTCAATAACGCTTTGTTAGCCGTATTTGCAACAGGCAGCATGGTATTCATTATGCTTTCGCCATCATTTCGTTCTTCCAGTAATTGCCATATTTCTTCCGAAATAAACGGCATAAAAGGATGTAGTATTTTTAGTAGTTTGTCGAATATTCCAAGGCTGGCATTGTAAGTTTTCTTGTCGATAGGCTGCTCATAAGCTGGTTTTATTATTTCGAGATACCAGCTTGCGAAATCGTCCCAAAATAATTTATACACACTCATCAATGCTTCTGAAATGCGGTAATCGGCAAACTGTTTGTTTAGTGTGGCAATGCTTTCGTTTAGTTTATCGTTGAACCATTCAACGGCCAGTACCGATGATTCTGGTGGCGCAATGTTTTCATCAAGAGTCCATGTTTTTACTAATCGGAAGGCGTTCCATATTTTATTAGCAAAATTTCTTCCCTGCTCCGTAAGGCTTTCGTCGAAAAGTAAATCGCCACCGGCAGGCGAGCAAAGCAACATGCCAACCCTAACGCCATCGGCTCCGTGTTTTTTCATAAGCTCAATCGGGTCGGGAGAGTTTCCAAGCGATTTCGACATTTTTCGGCGTTGCTTATCGCGAACAATCCCTGTCAGGTAAACATTATTAAAAGGTTTTTTATCCTGATATTCAAAACCTGCAATAATCATACGGGCTACCCAGAAAAATAAAATTTCGGGTGCAGTAACCAAATCGTTAGTTGGATAATAATAATTTATATCCTCGTTTTCGGGATTATTGATACCATCAAAAACCGATATAGGCCACAACCACGACGAGAACCATGTATCAACAACATCTTCTTCTTGTTTCAGATCGGCAATAGTTAATAACTGGTTACCTGTTTTTAGTTTAGCCAGCTCAAGGGCTTTTTCCTTGTTGTCAGCTACCACAAAATCGTTGCTGTTTGGCAGATAATAAGCAGGGATTCTGTGTCCCCACCACAATTGGCGTGAGATACACCAGTCGCGCACATTTTCCATCCAGTGCCTGTAAGTGTTTTTGTATTTCGATGGATGTAATTTAATATCATCGTTCATTACTACATCTAAGGCTGGTTTTGCCAGCTCTTCCATTTTCAGGAACCATTGCATCGAAAGTTTTGGCTCGATAACAGCATTTGTGCGTTCCGAACGGCCTATTTTATTCTGATAATCTTCAATTTTAACAATATGGTTTTTTGCTTCGAGGTCGGCCACTATCTTTTCGCGCGCATCGAAACGGTCTTCACCAATATATAGTTGTGCCGATTCATTTAGTTTTCCTTCGTCGTCGAAAATGTCGATGCTATCCAGCTTATGTTTAATGCCAAGCTCGTAGTCATGTATATCGTGAGCAGGTGTAACTTTCAGGCAGCCGGTCCCAAATTCACGATCCACATATTCATCAAGAATAATAGGGACTTCGCGTTCTATTAATGGTATAATTACATTTTGTCCGTGCAACTGTGTGTAACGTTCGTCTTTTGGATGGATGCAAATAGCTGTATCGCCCAAAATTGTTTCCGGCCGTGTTGTGGCAATTGTTAGCCAATCATCCTTTCCTGCAATTTTATATTTGACATAATATAATTTTGAGTTTTCCTCCTTGTGGATTACCTCCTCGTCTGAAACCGCAGTTTTTGCCTGAGGATCCCAGTTTACCATCCTAATGCCACGGTAAATCAAGCCTTTCTCAAACAAATCGATAAAAACTTTAATTACCGATTCCGACATATCCTTGTCCATTGTAAATTTTGTACGCTCCCAATCGCAGGACGCACCAAGCTTTTTCAATTGCTCAAGAATAATACCGCCGTGTTTTTCTTTCCATTCCCAGGCATGTTTCATAAAATCATCACGCGAAAGAGTAGCTTTATCGATTCCTTCGCTTTTGAGTTTTGCAACAACTTTGGCTTCGGTAGCAATCGAGGCATGATCAGTTCCCGGAACCCAACAGGCATTTTTCCCCTGCATACGGGCACGCCGCACTAAAACATCCTGTATGGTATTGTTAAGCATGTGTCCCATGTGCAAAACCCCGGTAACATTTGGTGGAGGAATAGCAATGCTATATGGCTCGCGATCATCAGGTGTTGACCGGAAAAAATTATTGTCCATCCAGTATTTATACCACTTGTCTTCTTTTTCTGAGGGTTCGTATTTTGTTGGTATTTCAATCATTATAAAATTATTTATGGAACATCCCTTAGTTATTAATTACTAAAAATCTTATTAATCAAGCTTTTTAAAATCAGCCCGCAAAAGTAGAAAATTATTTATTGTTTAATCCTATTGGATTTGAATTTGAGTAGACCTGTACAAAGTGCAGAGCCAAATAACAAAAACAAATTACACAAACATATTCAGTACTGACTATTTCGCCATCAAAACATATTTTAAACTTAAATGTTGTACCCGATGGAGTCTTTTAAAGCCGGGTAAAACCCATGTTTAAAAAGCAGTTTGAAATATTTATTTTGAATGTAAAGCTATTGAAACAAATAGCTATTGAAACATAAAAAAGAATGGATAGAAAATATAAAGGGATTTTAGAAATAACTTATGATGCAAAAACTAAACGGGGCTTCAATTGAGTGCAGCGTTTGTTGGATTAGAAATGATTTTATTTTTTAAGAAATATCACAAATGGTTAGGGATAGTCCTTTCCATTTTCGTCATATTGTTTTCTGTTTCGGGGATTATTTTAAATCATCGCGAATTATTTTCAGCGATAGATTTAAGCCGTAAAGTAATGCCAGCGGAATACAGGTACAAAAACTGGAACAATTCGGCTGTAAAAGGAACTGTGAAATCAGATGACAATAATATCCTTATTTATGGAAACATAGGGATTTGGAAAACTGATACTGCATTTAGTGAATTTGATGATTTTAATGCCGGTTTTCCAAAAGGAATTGATAACCGAAAAATTTGCAAGCTATTTAATGATGCACATGGCAACTTGTTTGCAGGCACATTTTTCGGATTGTATAAATATGATATTATAAAGGAGCTTTGGCAAAAAATTGAATTACCGGTTCACAATCAAAGGATTACCGACATAATTGAAAAAGACAATAACTTGCTGGTAATAACCAGATCTCATTTATTACAAACAGAGGATTGTAAGAAATTTAAAGTATTAACCTTGCCTGCGCCCGAAAACTTTGATAATAAAATTAGCTTGTTTAAAACATTATGGGTAATCCATAGTGGTGAAATCTATGGTGAAATTGGAAAACTTCTTGTCGATTTAGTAGGGTTAATATTTATTTTCCTAACAATTACGGGGCTAATATATTTTATTAATACATACAAAATAAAAAATAGATTGGAGGAAAAAAAAGATTTTGCTTCACTCAAAAAGACAAATAAATGGAATCTTAAATGGCATAATAAAATTGGTTGGATAACAATAATCCTCTTAATTATTACTACTTTGACAGGAGTTTTTCTGCGTCCGCCACTGCTAATTGCAATTGCAAATTCTAAAGTCGATAAAATACCCTATACCGAATTGGACAGCCCTAACCCGTGGTTCGATAAGCTACGTAGAATTTATTACGATAAAGAAATAGACAGATACATAATTGCTACTTTAGACGGTTTTTATTATTCTGATGATAATTTCAAATCAGAATTAAGAAAATATAAAACTCAACCACCTGCAAGTGTTATGGGTGTTAATGTATTGCAAAAAGTTGGTAGTAATAAATATTTAGTAGGTTCCTTCGAAGGACTATTTGAGTGGCAACCGGCAAGTGGAAATATTATTGACCATATAACAAAAGAAAAATACATAAAGCCGGAAATAAAAGGCCCTCCAATAGGTGAATACTTAGTTACCGGAATGAGTAAGGATTTCAGAAACAATGAAATATATTTTACTTATAACAAAGGAGCAATCAGTAAAAATGAAAAGATTGGATTTGCAGAAATGCCGGAAGAGATACAAAGGCAGCCTATTTCGCTTTGGAATATTGCGCTTGAAGTACACACAGCAAGAATTTACGCTTTCTTTGTTGGCAATTTCTATTTTCTGATAATTCCTCTGGCAGGTTTGCTTATCCTTTTTATTCTTATTTCAGGCTTTATTGTTTGGTATAAATTACACCAAAGATGAAAAAATAAATAGTGTTTCTGTTCGTGTGCCTTCCTTTGTAGGCAGACAAGTTTAGGATTATTTATTTTTCATACAACAAAACAATAAAAAACAGTAGTTCCAAATTGGAGTTTATTACTTTTTAAAATCTTGTATATGTAACCGGCGGAAGATCGCCGAGAAATAGAGTTGGCCCTGTACATTCATATTCAATATGTCTGTCGGGGGTTGTAAAACTAATCGTATCACAAACTGTTTTTGCCGTAAAATTGTACATGTCGAGGAGTCCACTTGTGAAGGACCATTTGAAATTTTCGCCCGAACTATTCCAATCGCCCGAACCACAATCGTTGATAAACTCTCTACGGCCAGTGCCATCAATATTAAACATAACACGTTGATAATATGGAAATTCAGCAATTGTATCTCCCTGTCGCCATTCTCCAACAATACATTCTTTTTCGGCGGCCACGGCATATTTTCCAAGTTTCTTTACCCATGCAAAAACCTGATTTTTTTCTGCGTCACATTCGCTCGATGGAAATATCGACCAATTATCATCTTTGTCGATAAACCACAATCTGAGTTCTTCTTCATAATTATTGTCTTCTTCGTCAATAATTCCTGAGCCAGGATACTCAATGGCTATTCTAATTAATTGTTTTAAAGGTAAGTCATTAGGTTCGATATTAAAAAATCCACCTGCAAAATGTCTGTCAAAATCGCCAAAATCGGCATTCGCCGGATAGGCCGGGACCATATCTGTAATGGTTACTGCGGCATTTCCGTAAACTGCACCTTCAGGTACTTCAATTATCAATTTTGCGCTTGTGGGGCGCAACTGATATTCAAAGGTGTTTCCTTCAACACATAGGTTTCCTGCGGGACAGCTTTTTGTTTTATTGCAATTACTAAAGCTTAATGCCAATGAACCCAGCATTATAATGAAAAGGGGGATCGATATTTTTTTGCTCATTATTCAGTATTTTTATTGATGTCAAATTAAAATCTATCAGACAACAAATTTAAGGAAGATTTTTGAATTGTGAGGGTTCAGGTTTAAAAGGTTCAGTGTTCAAGGTTTGGGGAATAATGTAGAGACAAGGCGTGCCTTGTCTCACTAAACATATTTTTAAACAAATGTTTTTCATGTAAAAATATTTTTCCTCCTAATATTTCAGAAGGGAAATACCGCATTTCGCCGGACAAGCAATTTTCGGGATTTTTCATTTCTCAGTTTACACTTTTTATTCGTGAATTTAAGAATAGCAGGTCATGTCAGTCCTGGTTCTCTTGCCAATAAGATTCGACTTTGCCCAATATGTCGCTCCTACCGGAGCTTTAAAATGTTTCGCCAATTACTTCTATAAATATCTGACTCCTACGGAGTCGTGCTTT
>JAYENH010000002.1:0-6532 GCA_034721995.1 Bacteroidota bacterium | reverse complement strand
GTATCTAACAAAATGTTAGATACAGATTTGAATAAAGATCAACGCGAATTTGTTGATATCATCCAAATTTCGAGCAACAGCCTGCTTACCATAATAAACGACATCCTTGATTTTTCGAAAATCGAAGCAGGCCAGGTAATCCTCGAAAAAATCAATTTCGATATCTATAAAGAAATCGGGGAGATTTCGCGCCTGTTCAGCCTGAAAATCCAGGAAAAAGACCTCAGCTTCTCCACTTCTTTCGAGGAAGCTGTCCCAAAAGTATTGTCGGGCGACCCCGTTCGTTTGAAACAAATTATCATCAACCTAATAAATAATGCCATTAAGTTTACCGAATTTGGTGAAGTAAGGCTCGATATTGAAAAAGTTGAAGCATTGGATAATACCATAAAGTTGATGTTTAAAATTACAGATTCGGGTATTGGTATCTCAAAAGAAGGACAAAAAAAGCTTTTTAAAGTTTTCTCGCAATCGCACAATTCGGTTACCAGAAAATATGGCGGGACAGGACTTGGCCTTACCATTTCGAAACGCCTTTGCAAATTGATGAATGGAAATATTGGTGTGGAAAGCGAGGAAGGAAAAGGCTCGACATTCTGGTTTACAGCCGAATTTGGTCGTAAAACGATCATTAACAGCGAAACAGTCGATGTGCAAAAACCTAATCAGAAAAAGAAAACTCAAAAGTTAAATATTTTACTTGCCGAAGATAATCCGATAAATCAACGAGTGGCAATGTTTAATTTGCGCAAATTCGGACACACTGTCGATATTGCCGAAAACGGTCAAATAGCCGTTGCAAAATTCAAAGAATCTAAACACGACTTAATTATCATGGACATCCAGATGCCAGTAATGAGTGGCATTGATGCTGTTAAGTCGATTCGCCAATACGAAAAAAACGAGCACATTAAAAAAACTGTCAGGATTATTGCCATGACTGCAAATGCATTAAAAGGCGACCGCGAACGATTTTTAAGTTATGGCATGAACGATTATATAAGCAAACCCTTTAAACCCTCCGATTTAGAAGAAGTATTGTTTGCCTGAAAAGAGTTAGTTCTGAGTTTCCAATAGTCGATGCCTAATCCTCCGAGGCGAAGAATTCCATCTTTATTTATGATTGGCTCGTACACCAATGAAATTGAAGATTTAATATATTTGCAAATTATTTAGCAACCAAATATGTCGGTATTTCACTATTTCTCGAAAGACGCAAATAAGCGGGCAAAGTTTATGTTTAACACTATTGCCCCAATTTATGGCCTTGTTGACAAAACTTTAAACGACAACTACACAAAATCAATTGAACTATTAAAATTGGAAATAGAGCTTGATAAAAAAAGTGTTTTAGACATAGGAACCGGAACCGGAGCGTGGGCAGCAATGTTTTTAAAAAGCAAACCTACACAAATTGAAGGAATAGATCTGTCAGTTAAAATGCTTAAAGAAAGTAAAAAGAAATATCCCGACATATTTTTCAGTATTGGAAATGCTGAAGATTTGAAAGATTTTGCTGATGATTCTTTTGATATAGTTACGGCCTCTTATGTGGTTCATGGTGTAAAAGCCGTCAGAAGAGCAAAAATGCTTTCCGAAATGAAAAGGGTATCCAAAAAACATGTTGTAATACACGATTTTGTAGGCAAAACCCCGATATTTGTCAGATTCCTTGAGTTTATTGAAAAAAGTGATTATAAGAATTTTAAGGCAAATATTTGTAATGAATTAAAAACCATTTTCGCCGAAACAAAAAAGATTCCTTCGGCACATGGAAGTGGTTTGTATCTTGCATTAAAATAATTTCCGCGTTTTTAAGTTCTATTTCGAAAAACTAAAATTTATGAGAAAAATAAAAGCAGCAACCCTGGCACTGGTAGCCTTATTCCTGATGAATTCTTGCATAATTATTTCGCTCAGCCCTTGTTATACTGAAAAGGATGTAGTTTACAAGCAAAGTTTTGAAGGAACCTGGCACGACAGCAACGACGCTTTATGGAAAATAACTCCCCGGCAAACAGCCAAGCCACATACAAGTTACAAACTTGAATTAACCGAAAATGGAATAACAAGTGTTTTTGAATTGCATATTGCCGAATTAGAGAATCATTACTTTCTCGATTTTTTTCCCGATGTTCAAGAAAACAACCTGACCGAAGATATATTTCTTAGCCTGCATCGTTTACCGGTTCATAGCTTTGCCCGAATGAAATTTGCTGATAAAAAAATTATTTTAAACCTTATGAACGAGGATTGGTTCAAGAAACAAATCGAATCAGGCCAAAATATTATTCCTCATCGTGAAATAGAAGGCCTACAGATTTTAACTGCCACTACCGAACAAATACAGAAATTCCTTACAAGTATTGCTAAAAACGATAAAGCTTTTGCCGAAAACGAAATTGTTTTATCGAAAACAATTGAAGAATAGTTCTATTTTTCCTGAATTAACTTTCAAATTTCCATTACCTACAAAGATAAATCATTCCAAATATCAGCTTCAACTATTTGGTTTATAGCCTTTGAACGAAAACTTGTTTTTTAAGTGCCTGAGAAGAAAACGTCAAAAACAAGGCTTGCTTACGGTAACTATCAAATAAAAAAAGCGTGAAACAAGCAATCTGGTAAATCTATTGTTCAAACATCATTGATTATTATTTGTTGACGTAATAATTATTTATACTTTTGCCGCCCAAAAGAACAAGGTATATGATTCAGTATAAATACATCAGTTCATGGATTTTGTATCAAGCTATAAGCCACGTTATTCAAGGCTTTCATGCAAATGTAAAATTGAAATCGTTCTACTATTCGCTAAAAGCTTTTTTGCTTGATTTTTATACTGTGAAGAAGGATTTTAGTGTTTTTTATTGATGTGCGCTGAAAACTATATTATTCTGAAAGAGGAAAAATTAATATTCACCCATAAATTATTTAGAAATTGGAAAAAATTAAAAAAATACTAATTTCTCAACCTGAACCTAAAACTGAAAGATCGCCATATTCAGACCTTGCCGAAAAGCATAATTTAAAGCTTGATTTTCACAAGTTTATTAGAATTGAAGGTGTAAGCTCTAAAGAATACAGACAATCGAAAGTGAAAATTCTTGAGCATACCGGAGTTATTTTTCTAAGTAAAATAGCTGTGGATCATTTTTTTAGGGTTTGCGAAGAATCCAGGATTATTGTTCCCGATTCGATGAAATATTTTTGTACAAGTGAAAATATCGCTTTATACCTGCAAAAATATATTGTGTACCGCAAGCGCAAAATATTATATGGAAAACATACTTTTAACGACCTTATTGATATTATTAATGTAAAACATACTTCCGGCAAATTGTTGCTCACCATGTCGGATACACCGATTGAACACATTACTCAAACATTGGAGAAGGCAAAAATCAAATTCTCACCTTTGGTTCTTTACCATACAGTTAGTTGCAATTTGTCGAAAGAAATTAATTTGTCTGATGATATTTATGATATGCTTGTATTCTTTACACCTGCAGGAATTAAATCATTGTTCGATAATTTTACTGATTTCAAACAAAACAACACTGCTGTAGCTGTATTTGGAGCTGCAACAAAAGATGCAGCTATTGATGCCGGCCTACGCTTAGATATTATTGCCCCAACTCCCGAAACACCATCAATGAGTATGGCAATGGACACATATATTGAGGAGTTTAATAAGAATAGACGCAAGAAAAAGAAATAGACAAATAAGGCTGATGTTTTGTTGTTAATTAGGTTTTTGTAGCTAAATCTTATTTTAAGATATTGAAATTATTTTTTTGATTGGAAAGCTCTAATATGTGATAATTTTCTGATAAGGTTAAGTACCGTTTACGTTCGATAGCCTACTACTCAAGCTTTGTTGGTGTTATATTTCAGAATGCCAGTATGTTTATTGTAAGCTTTCTTTTATTTCTGAAATCAGTTCTTTTCTGATCGAAATAACTTTATTGAATTTTGTCAAACCTGATTTTGCAAGCCGGGCATATTTTAATTCCTGTAAAGTTTTTTTGAAGCGTATCCAATTATTCAGTGTAAACAGACCAGATACCGGGATACTGAAAAACACAAGCCAGTAATATAATATGTTATCGAACCAAAAATTAGCAATACCGGTAATAACAAAAAACCAAATTGGATAAAGTATTAAACCAAGAACAAAAATAAATGAAGACCTGAACTGTACATCTTTAATTTTATTTTTTACAAAACGGTCGATAAAAGTGTATGGCAAATAATTCATAACAAAACCATAAAAATGTACAGGAGCAGAAATCAGTAACAAAACAAAAATCAGAATAAACTGCAAAGTAGATTTTGGCTGATTATCGAAAAGAGAATCCTGCAAGTCAAAAGATTTTATGCTTTCGAAATATCCTTTTGTTTTTTCTTTTAGTTTGATAAATGTTTCGGGTTGTTTTTCATGAATTTCCCGAATTACTTTGAAGCAATGTTGATCGGCATTTAGTTTATTTTTAGCATTAGGTTTTAAATTTAAGTGCTTCAAAAATAAATGATCGTACAATTCGCGGGTTTGTTCGTAATAATCGTTGTGCTCCATATCGGGCACATCAATTATTAAAGGACGGATTTTTTCGGCAATCTCGTTGCGCAGGGCAAGCATTCCTTTTTGATGATTTTCTTTATATTGATTATTAAAAGGAGCTACCTCGAAAGCCTCACCATAGTTTACAATCAATATCGATTTCATGTTGGGGTAGTTCGAGTAATAAATCCCAACCGGAACTATTTTTACCCCAAGATTAAAATCGTTTCTTTCTTCGGCCTGAAAAACAATACGGGGTATCCCTTTTTTCAGTACGCGCAAATGCCTGAACCCTGCATGGTTTGCCTCGGGAAATATTGCCATAGAACCACCATTTTCCAATACCGACATCGACTTGTTGAAAATCTCATCGTTACCAGAAAGTGCCTCTTTACCATCGCGGATACGGTAAACAGGCATTATCCGAAGAAAATTTAATATCCGTGCCGAAACCGGATTTTTAAAAATATCGGCCCTGGCCAGAAAAACAGGTTGCATTTTGCAAGTACAAGAAATTGCAAGCGCATCCATTAGAGCATTCTGGTGGTTTGGGGCAAAAACAACAGGCTTGTTTTGTGGAACTTTATCAAGGTTTAAAACAATTATTTCTTTGTAAAACAAATAATGCCAAAACACAACAATTGGTTTCAATAACTCATATCCCCACGACCACTTTTTCATAATTATCTTTGTTTATTTAGAGGTGCAAAAGTAAGCAATCTGTTAAAACCGGATTTATCCTTTTTAGCTGAAGAATCCGGTCAATTACAAGTACATATTGTTAGGCATTAGTCAGTGTATTAAAATCGGAATATTCAGCATTAGGTTATTTTGTTCGTAAGTAAAAAACTACCAGAACATTGAGCCACTCTACAAAAAACGGTTAAAAAGTATTCGTCAAAATTTACATTAAAACAGAAACCTTTTTACATATTGCAAGTATATGTTGGTGATTTTAAGATTGCGGTAATAGTTGCTTAAATCTTTATCGAAAACGGAAAAACTTCAACTTCAAAAAAGGGGAGCCACAAGCTTCCCTTTTTACTTTTAAAAAATCAGGGTTCAGAGCTTAAAAGGAAAAAAGGTTAAAAGTTCTTTATGGTTTCAAACTATCAGGTTTCCAATTTCTCCCGATACGCTTCGCTATCGTGATCTCTGCTTTGCTCCGACAATTTCTAATTTCAAGTTTCAAATATCCATAAGAATTTGTACTTTTATGTCGAAAATTCAATGATTCGTTAAGGGAATAAGTATTATGATTAAACAACATTTATACAAACACTTTCTTTTATTATTATTAGTAATTCTTTTCCCTGCCGCTTTGTTTTCGCAAATCGATATCGACAGCATAAAACTCGCATTGAGAGAAGCTGGAAACGAGAAAAAAGCTCCTATCCTGATAAAACTATCGAATGAATACAAGATAGTATCTCAGAAACTATCGCTGAAATACGGGCACGAAGCACTGGCTTATTCCCTTAAATTCAAGAACGATCCGAACACGGCACTTGCCTATAAAACCATTGGGATACAACACTATTATTACAGGCAAATCGACAGTGCCATCCATTATAACCTGTTGGCATTAGAAAAATATAAGCAAATTGAAGATTTATCGGGTGTTGGGAAAACTCTCAATAACCTCGGTGTATTTTACAGTAACATAGGCTTATATAAAAAATCTATCGAATATCACCTGCAATCGCTTGAGATAAAAGAAAACCTAAACGATACAACAGGCATAGCATATTCGTACAACAATATAGGCACACTCTATTATCAGTTTAAAAATTTCGATTCGGCGTTGCAGTATTATAGCAAAGCTTTAAAAATGTCTGTTGATATTTCGGATGAAACCGGCAAGCAAAGTGCTTTATCAAACATTGGCCTTATTTATAGCGATCAACATAAATATAAAGAAGCACTTATAGTACTAAACGAAGCACTCGATATAAACCACCGCTTGAA
>JAYENH010000001.1:0-6543 GCA_034721995.1 Bacteroidota bacterium | reverse complement strand
CTGGGACCAAGAATTTTTATGCCGAGAATTGTTAACGGGATATTAAGTATTAACCCGAACAGGCCAATAGGAAAACCATCAGGCCATATCGAGAACATCCCTTTTGTTAAATGGTGTACTACTATTCCAATTCCAAACACACCTCCCGGTACTACATCGTATGGATTGATAAAAAAAACAAAACCGGCTGCAAGAATAAATGAGCCTAAAATTATCAGACTGTATGCCTTAAACCATTCCTTCGTAAGGAATTTTTCCTTTGTTACAAATGTCATTTTTCTTATATATTTGAAAATTTCGGGCGGCAAAAGTAATATCTTTATCAAAACAAAAAAGGATAAAACTCCATTTGAATAATGATAATTATCAGAATAAATAGAGGCGTGTTAAATTATTGGTTTGTTTAGGATTGAACAACTCAGGGTTGGGCAGAAAAAACAAGAGTTTTATTACTGATATTTAGTATCAGTTTAATATTTCTAAATACTATTATTCATTTTCCAATTTCATTCTTTTATATTTGCAGCCATCAGATTTATATAAATAAAAACAAAAGATTTATAAATGAAACCTACATTAATAATATTGGCAGCAGGGCTTGGGAGTCGCTACGGAGGATTAAAACAAATGGACAGGTTTGGGCCATCAGGTGAAACAATTCTCGAATATTCAATTTACGATGCAATAAGATCGGGCTTTGGGAAAGTGATTTTTGTAATACGCGAAAGCATGGAGGAAGACCTTAGAAAAACAATTCTTAAAAAGATTGAAAATAAAATTGAAACAGTTTGTGTTTTTCAGAAAACAGATGATTTGCCCAATGGTTTTCAACTTCCCGAAGGCCGCGAAAAACCATGGGGAACTGCTCATGCAATTCTTGCTGCCAGAAATAAAGTAAAAGAGCCATTTACAGTTATCAATGCCGACGATTTTTACGGATTGGATTCGTATAAAGTTATGGCCGGATATTTTGCAAATAACAATAAAAACAGTAAAGAATGTGCTATGGTTGGTTTCGAATTGCACAAAACTGTAACCGAGCATGGTACAGTTTCGCGTGGGATTTGTTCATTGAACCCGGATTCGTTTTTAACTGATGTTGTTGAGCGAACAAAAATCAGTAAAAAGGGCGCAAATATTTATTTTGAAGAAAACGGAAAGCAAATTTCTTTAACAGGTAATGAGTTGGTTTCGATGAATTTTTGGGGATTTCAGGCTAATGCAATGGAAATGCTGCAGCACGATTTTAGTGTTTTCCTTCGAGACAACATACAGAAGCCAAAATCGGAGTTTTTCATTCCCTGGGCCGTAAACGAATGGATAAAACGTGGCGATTCTAAAGCAAAAGTATTATCTGGAAAATCGCAATGGTTTGGTGTTACTTATCAGGAAGATAAAGATTTTGTTCGTGAAAGTTTATCAGATTTAATTGAAGCAGGACATTATCCCAAAGATTTATGGGCTAATTAAAAACAATCCACTTTTCATAAATTTAGATTCTATTCCTGTGTAAATTCCAACTTGCAAATGCCTCAATTCCATTCTCATTTTAATTTCTAATAACAATAAACTTTGATTTTAAACACCGACATAAAATTCCTTCCGGGAGTGGGGCCGAAAAAAGCAGAGATGCTCAATAAGGAACTGTCAATTTATACCTACCACGATTTGCTTTATCATTTCCCGTATAAATATGTCGATAGGTCGAAATTCTATACTATTTCGGAAGTTAATTCAACCGAAGCATATATTCAAATCCGCGGAAAAATCACCAGTTTTGAGCTGGCCGGGCAAAAGTACAAATCGCGTTTTATTGCCCATTTCTCGGACGGCACGGGAAGCATCGAATTGCTTTGGTTTAAAGGTGTAAAGTGGATTAAGGAGAGGCTAAAGCCCGGGGTCGAATACATTGTTTTTGGGAAACCCGGCATTTTTAACCGAAGGCTGAATTTGATACATCCCGAAATTGAAGAAGCCGCAGCCCAGGAAAAGGCCGTGAACGCCACTCTCGAAGCACATTACAGCACCACCGAAAAAATGAAGAACAACTTTCTGCCATCGAAAGCTATTTACAGGCTTATGCAGGTGTTGGTGCCGACAGTGCAGGAAAAACTCGAAGAAAACCTGCCGGCCTATCTTCTTAACAAGTATAAGTTAATGTTGCGCAAAGAGGCTCTTGTTTATATTCACTTTCCTGAGGATGCCCAACAACTCGAAAGAGCAAGGTTCAGGCTGAAATACGAAGAATTGTTTTTTATTCAACTGAATATCATTTATCAGAAAAAACAACGACAGGAAAAAACTAATGGTTTTGTATTTGGAACAATTGGTGATTATCTAAATACATTTTTTAAAAAGAACTTGCCATTTGAATTAACAGGGGCACAAAAAAGGGTAATACGCGAAATACGCCACGATCAAGGCTCAGGTAAACAGATGAACCGTTTGTTGCAAGGCGATGTGGGCAGCGGCAAAACCCTTGTGGCATTAATGTGCATGTTAATTGCTTTAGACAATGGTTATCAGGCTTGTTTGATGGCACCCACCGAAATACTGGCAAAACAGCATCTCTATTCCATTTCAGCTTTTCTGAAAGATTTGGATGTTACAATTGCCCTGCTTACCGGATCGACAAAGAAAAAAGAAAGGACTGTTTTGCATGAACAATTACTGGATGGTTCGCTTCAGATTCTTGTTGGCACCCACGCTGTTCTCGAAGAAGTGGTACAATTTAAAAACCTGGGCTTTGTTGTAATCGACGAGCAGCACCGTTTTGGGGTGGCCCAGCGGGCAAAACTCTGGAAAAAAAACATAAACCCGCCCCACGTGCTGGTTATGACTGCCACCCCGATTCCCCGCACCCTTGCCATGACAGTGTATGGCGATTTAGAAGTTTCGGTAATCGACGAACTGCCCCCCGGACGAAAACAGATTAAAACCCGCCATTATTTCGATTCGAAACGTCTTGAAGTATTTGGTTTTATAAAAAAACAAATTGCTATCGGAAGTCAGGTGTATATAGTTTATCCTCTGATAAAAGAATCGGAGAAGATGGATTACAAAGACCTCGAAGATGGTTATGAAAGTATTGTACGTGAATTTCCCCCACCGGATTATCAGGTCAGCATTGTGCATGGCAAAATGAAACAAGATGCCAAAGATATTGAAATGCAACGTTTTGTAGATGGTCAGACCCAAATAATGGTTGCAACTACTGTAATTGAAGTTGGTGTTGATGTTCCCAATGCCGGTACAATGGTGATTGAAAGTGCCGAGCGGTTTGGCCTTTCGCAATTGCACCAGTTGCGTGGCAGGGTTGGACGTGGGGCAGACCAAAGCCATTGTATTTTAATGACCTCCTACAAACTATCTAACGAGAGCCGCCGCCGCATTGAGTTAATGACCCAAAGCACAAATGGCTTTGAAATATCGGAGGCCGACCTTAAAATGCGCGGCCCCGGCGATATCGAAGGCACACAACAAAGCGGTATCCCCTTCGACCTGAAAATTGCCAGTCTCGGACAGGATGGGCAAATACTTCAACTGGCACGCGATGCCGCCGATGCAATCCTCAACCACGACCCCGAATTATCAAAATCTATAAATACCCTGCTGAGAAGCCGTTTGCAGGAAATGAACAAAAAAGATGTTGACTGGGGAAAAATAAGTTAGAAAGATTTTCGGGTCATTTCAAAAGAAATATATGCTTACTTTTGCAAAAAATCATTGATTTTCGTTAAGACAAAAATATAATGGAGAGAAAGAAAAATTTCGGATCAGAAAATAAGCCATCACGGCGAAGAAGGACTAATGAAAAACCTTCTGCTATGAGAAACTCAGGCGATAAAGGCCGAAGCGCAAGGCCTCGTAAATATAACAAAACGGAAGATGAAACGAAGTACCCACAGGCTTCGGATAAACAACATACGCGAAAAAGAGATGAAGGCGAAAAAGCTCCCATCAGAAAAAACTATAAAGGCAAACCCGAGAAGGTAAAGCAAATGCGAGGCAAAACAGAACATCCCGATAAACAAAAACAGTTTATGACCGGCGATGAAATACGTTTAAACAAATATATTGCAAATGCAGGTATATGCTCTCGCCGCGAGGCCGATAATTATATAAAGTCGGGAACGGTAACTGTAAACGGGGAAAAAATTACTGAGCTTGGTACTAAAATAAGATATGGCGATAAAGTAAATATTAGTGGCCAGACTATTTCGCCCGAAAAAAAAGTTTATTTATTGCTAAACAAACCTAAAGATTTTGTTACTACTGTTGACGATCCTCATGCAACAAAAACGGTAATGCACCTTATACGAAATGCCTGCACGGAACGGATTTATCCTGTTGGCCGTTTAGACCGTAACTCAACCGGCGTATTGTTATTTACAAACGACGGTGAATTGACCAAACGCCTTACTCATCCAAAGTATTTGAAGAAAAAAATATATCATGTCTGGCTTGATAAAGATTTGACTAAAACTGATTTGGAAAAATTCGTAATGGGTATTGAGCTTGATGATGGCCTTGCACAAGCCGATGCAATAAGTTTTCCTGATGAGAAAGATAAAAAACAAGTAGGCATCGAAATACATTCAGGCAAAAACAGGGTAATACGCAGAATGTTCGAGGCTATTGGCTACAATGTAACAAAACTCGACCGTGTATATTTTGCAGGATTAACAAAGAAAAACCTTTCGCGCGGAAAATGGCGGTTTCTCGATCAAAAGGAATTGAACTTGTTAAAAATGAATGCTTTTAAATAGGAGTTGAAAAATTGAAATTGGTGATGGGGAACTGGTATAATGTAGAAATAAAGCACTACTTGTTTGTACAATTTCCGTTCAACCCTGAATTGGAAACAATTTTTTCTGTTTTGAAATGAATATTACATTTTATAACATTGCAAACTAAAATAAACTTTAAAGAATTGTTAAACTAAAAAAGTAGAAAATTATGGCAATGACAACACAAGATTACATTAACAGGGAAAATAAGTATGGAGCACACAACTATCATCCACTGCCAGTGGTATTAGACAAAGCAGAAGGTGTTTTTGTATGGGATACTGAAGGGAAACAGTATTTCGATTTTTTGTCGGCATACTCTGCTGTTAACCAAGGGCACTGTCACCCAAAAATTGTTAAGGCATTAAAAGATCAGGCCGAAAAGCTTACTCTCACCTCACGCGCTTTTTATAATTCCACTTTAGGCGAATTCGAGGAGTATGTTACAAAGTATTTCGGTTTCGATAAAGTACTCCCAATGAACACAGGTGCCGAAGCCGACGAAACTGCCATCAAACTATGCCGTAGATGGGGATACGATGTAAAAGGGATTCCAGAGAACAAAGCAAAGATTGTTGTTTGCGAGGGGAACTTCCACGGACGTACCACAACAATAATTTCAATGTCGACCGATCCTGATGCGCGAGGAGGTTTTGGACCTTACACGCCCGGATTCGAGATTATACCTTATAATGACATGCCCGCTTTAGAAAAAGCATTGGAAGACCCAAATGTAGCAGGTTTTCTTGTAGAACCAATACAGGGCGAAGCAGGTGTTTATGTACCGGAAGATGGATATCTGAAAAAAGCATCGGAGCTGTGTAAATCGAAAAACGTTCTTTTTATTGCCGACGAAGTACAAACAGGTATTGCCCGTACAGGCAAGATGCTGGCTTGCGATCACGAAGGTGTACGCCCCGATATATTAATTTTGGGTAAAGCTATTTCGGGAGGAGTATTCCCGGTATCATGTGTTTTGGCCGACGATGACATTATGCTTGTTATAAAGCCAGGTGAACACGGTTCTACTTTTGGAGGAAACCCATTAGGCTGTAAAGTTGCTATTGCAGCACTTGATGTTATCAAAGATGAAAATTTAGAAGAGAATGCCGACAAACTTGGCAAGATTTTCCGTAAAGAATTCAAAAATATAAAATCAGACATGATTGAGTTAGTACGCGGAAAAGGTTTATTGAATGCTGTTATTATACGTCCGAAAGGCGGAAAAACGGCATGGGATGTTTGTGTTGCGATGAAAGAAAATGGTTTAATTGCCAAACCAACCCATGGACACATTATTCGTTTTGCCCCTCCACTTACAATTACCGAAAAACAATTGAATGAAGCCATGGATATAATTATTAAAACATTCAAGCAATTTGAATAGATTGTTTTTTATTTTTATACACAGGCCGTTTGCCCATATAGGCAGACGGCCTGTTTTGTTTTCAGAACTCGTGATTTTTCAGTTTTAATCAAGAGCCAAATGCAAATAAAGAATCAATATTTTATGCTGGGATATGGTTTTGTGACAACCTACAAAAAGGGAAAAAAGGGCAAGTATGATTTACGGGTATCGCCAAAAAGTTTCAAAAGGCTGAAACAGAAAATCAAAGAGGTAACACATAAAACACTGCCGCTGTCTTTGTCCCGGCGTTTAAAAAAGTTAGAAGACTTAACCCAGATAAACTGGAAAATAATAACTGCCACAGATTAAAAGGAATTTACCAGAATAAATTATCACAAAGCAAAC